>JACCWU010000329.1 GCA_013697465.1 Actinomycetota bacterium
AAGAGGACCGTGACGACCTTGCGCTCCTCACGCCGCTCGGGCGCCTCCGCTGCGAGCGGAGCGGCACAGGCGTTGCAGAAGCGAGCACCCTCGGGATTCTCCTGGCCGCAGCTCGGACAGGTCAGCATGGGCACAGGGTACGACGACAGCGGACGCGCACGTGCGACGGGGCGCTAGAGAGCGGATTCTGACATCACCGAGACAACAGCAGGACGCGCTTCGAGGACGGGGACGACCGAAACACCCCTATGGTTGAGCCAAAATCGGCTTGCCGAGAGGCCCCATCTACATGCCCATCGCGTGGGTAACTGATACGCGTCTTGCAAACGAATGAGAGGCGATCGGTCACGTCCCATAGCGTGGTGTAGGAGCCTTCGAGAACCGAACCGTGAGGTCAACACCGGCCCCTGGACGATCGCGCCGACGCTCCGAGCCATGGGAAGACACCACCGCGCCACCGACGTGGTCGAAAACGCCGGACCGGAGTAGGTCAGCGTCGCATCCCGCGAGGTGTCGACCGCCTCGAACGCCCCCGCGTTCGCCTCACGGGCACCGGCCCTGTAGGTACTGCCGGCACTCCGCGTCGGTAAGCGAGCGCGTGACGCGCCGGCGCGCGATCTCGAGCAGCCGGTCGACGTCGAGGGCCCACACGTGCACGTACGGCGTCGGCTCGCTGCGCACGCCGGCGAGGAGCTTGCCGTCGGGGCTGAAGGCGACCCGCTTCGCGCCGTCAGTGAGCTTCAGCAGCTCGACGTCGCCGGGCCAATCCCAGACTCTCGTGCTCATACTTGCGTCGACGGTGGTGATCGCCAGGCGTGTGCCGTCGCGGCTGAACTCGACATCCTCGACCGGTGCGCCGGCTTCGACCGTCCGCACGCTCCTCCCGGTCGCGGCGCCCCACACGAGCGGGCCGTCGCCCCCTTCCGTCAGGATCTGCGTGCCGTCGGGGCTCCACGTGGCCGCGCCGCCGGGACCGGGCGAGGGCGCAGTGCGTGCGAGCCGGCGCCCGCTCTCCGCGTCCCAGATGAAGGCCCCACTCGGGCCGAACGCGAACAGGCGCTTCCCGTCCGCGCTCCACTCGACGGGGTAGGTGCCCACGCCGATCGGGTCGTGGCCGCGGAGCACCCTGAGCTCGCGGCCGGTGTCGGCCGCCATGATCCGTACGGTCGCGTCGGATCCGGTGGTGGCGATCCTCGCGCCGTCCGGGCTGAAGACGGCCCGCCTGACAGCGCAGCCGCGCTCGCCGGAACAGTGTCGTCCGCGCACGGCGAGCAGCTCCTCGCCGCTCTCGGCGTCGTAGACCCGTGCGCTCCCGTCGGCGCCCGCCGTCGCGATCCGCGAGCCGTCGGGGCTCACGTCGATGCCGATCACGCCGCGCTCGGGCGCCTCCGCGCGTGCGTGTCCGTCGATGACGAGGAGCTGAGCCCCCGTCTCCGCGTTCCAGACGCGGACCGTTCCCGCCACGCCGGAGCTCGCGACGAGCCGGAGCCCATCGGGCGTGAACGCGATGTCCGGGTGGACCGGCCCCGACTGCGGCCCGGGCAGCGTCAGGACCTCTCCGCGCCCCGCCGGTGAGACGTCCCAGACCCTCGCCTCCTGCGAGATCTGGCCCACCGTCACGAGCCTCGTCGCGTCCTCGGAGAAGGACACGGTCATCAGTGGATTCGTATTGCCTCGCAGCGCGAGGAGCTCTCGAAACTTGTCGTTCCGGGTCTCCCAGACCCTGGCCACTCCGTCGACACCCGCGGTCGCGAGGGCACTGCCGTCGCGGCTGAACTCGATGTCCAGGACGCCGCCCGTGTGCGCCTCGACCACGTCGAGCAGCTCGCCGCCCGGCAGCCGGTAGAGCTGGAGGTCCGGTCGGATGTCACCGTGACTGGCAGCCAACAGCGTGCCGTCGGGGCTGACGGCGATCTCTCTCGCCCCGGCCTCACCGCTCAGGTCCTCGACGACGCCGAGCTTGGCTCCGGAGGACAGGTCGAAGATCTGCGCGACGACCGGTGAGACTGGATTCCCGCGGGCCCACGGGGAGACCGCGATCCGGTTGTCGCCGACGAACGCAACACCCTCCGCCCAAGCCTCCTGTGCGTTCGTTCGGCGGTGCACCCCGACGAGCTCCTGCAGCTTCCGCCCGTCGCGTACGTCCCAGACGCGCACCGCCCGATCGGTGCCGAGCGTGGCGACGCGGCCGGCGGCGGCATCAAACGTCGTCGCCAGCACGGCGCCGTCGTGTGCCCTCAGCGTGTGCAGCAGCTCGCCCGTCTCGGCGCTCCACAACCGTGCGGTGCCGTCCGCGGCTCCGGTCGAGACAACGTCGCCCTTCGGGCTGAAGCCGACGGCGAGCACCTGACCGGAGTGGCCCTCGAGGGTCGCAAGCCGCATTCCCGTGCCGGCATCGCGGAGGCTCGCCGTGTGACTGTCAGCATCGGCCGCAACGAAGCTCGCACCGTCGGGTGCGAAGTGCGCCACGTGCCCGATTCCCGTCGTCCGACCGACGCCCGGGACGGCCGTCAGCACGCGCGAGGCCGCGAGCGCGTCGTGCAGCGCCTGCTCCGCCTCGCGAAGCACAGTGCCGTCGTGGCGGCGGGTCGTCTCGGCGGCCTCGATCCCCAGGAGGATGCTCAGCTCGGGGTCGAGCTCGAGGCTCGCCTGCGCCGAGGCGGCGAGCTTCCGGGCGGTCGCGAGCCGCGCATCGTCGCGCGCCTGCCCGCGCAGGAGGAGCGCGAACGCCGCCAGCACCGAGGCCGCGGCGGCGAGCACCGCGAAGCCGGCGA
>JACCWU010000345.1 GCA_013697465.1 Actinomycetota bacterium
GCACGGGTTTCCGGCGCTACCTCGGGGACGTCCCCGCGAACATCGCGCGTGACGTCACGGGCCCAGAGCAACCCGAACGCGACGGCGAGAACCACTCCGATGACCGCGACGATCCAGCTGATGACGAGCCCCAGGAGCAGACACGCGACCCCGATCGCGAACCCGATCGGCCACAGGCTCGGCGCCGGGAGATGCGGGCTGTCGTGAGAGGATTCGCTCAACTCGGACCCTGACCGGGATTCAATCGTTCGACCGCTGCGCTTGTCAACGACGTGACGACTGTCGCGACGCGAGGATTCTGCACTTTGCGGAGGACTGGTGTCAGGAGAAGGAGTCGAGACCGTACTCGGACCACCGGCGCGACACCTGCTCGCGAATCTCGTCCGACATCACGATCTCCTCGGGCCAGAGGCGAGCGTCCTCCTCCGGCAGCTTGTGTGTCGCGTCGATGCCGAGCTTCCCGCCGTAGAACTGCCGCCCCGGGGCATGATCCAGGTGGTCGAGCGGGCCCTCCGTGATCAGCACGTCTCGCTTCGGGTCGACGTTCGCGGTCACGCGGAAGAAGACGTCGGCGTAGTCGTGCACGTTGACGTGCTCGTCCACGACGACGATCGATTTTGTCAGCGAGAGCATCCCGAGCCCCCAGAGCGCGTGCATCACCTTCTGCGCGTGGCCGGGGAAGGCTTTACGGATCGAGACGATCACGCAGTTGTGGAACGCGCCCGCGACTGGGAGGTCGTAGTCGACGATCTCGGGCAACGTCATCCGCACCGCGGGCAGGAAGATCCGCTCGGTCGCCTTGCCGAGCCAGGCGTCCTCGGCGGGCGGCTTGCCGACGACGATCGAGGCGTAGATCGCGTCGCGCCGCATCGTCATCGCCGAGATCCGGAAGATCGGGAACGGCTCCGCGTGCGAGTAGTAGCCGGTGTGGTCGCCGAACGGGCCCTCGATGCCGACGTCGTCCTTCGAGACATGTCCTTCGAGGACGATCTCCGCGTTCGCGGGCACCTCGAGGTCGATCGTCTTGCAGCGCACCAGTTCGACCGGCTCACCTCGCAGGAAGCCCGCGAGCATGAGCTCGTCGAGATGGTGCGGAAGCGGTGCGCTCGCGGAGTAGGCGGTGACCGGGTCGAGCCCGATGGCCACAGCGACTGGGATCTTCCCGTCCTCCGACGCGAGCAGATCCGCCCGGCCGTCCTTGTGCATCTGCCAGTGCATGTAGGTCGAGGCGCGGTCGATCACCTGCATCCGGTACATGCCGACGTTGCGCGTGCCCGTCTTCGGGTCCTTGGTGATCACCGCTGGCAGCGTGATGAAGGGCGCCGGGTCGCCTGGCCAGCAGCGCTGGATCGGGAGGGTAGTGATGTCGATGTCATCGCCCTGCAAGACGATCTCCTGACACGGCCCCTTCGAGACCGTCTTCGGCATCGAGTCTGCGACGGACTTCAGCTTGAGGAGGCCCTTCACCTTCTCGACGATTCCGTGCGGCGGCTGCATGTCGAGCACGTCGGCCAGCTTCGCGGCCGCGTCGTCGAGCTTTTCGACCCCGAGAGCGAGGCACATGCGCCGCTCGGTGCCGAACTGGTTGATGAGGAGCGGATGCTTCGAGCCTTTCGGGTTCTCGAAGAGCAGCGCAGGCCCGCCCGACTTGACAACCCGGTCGACGATCTCGGTGATCTCGAGGTCAGGGTCGACCTCGGCAGTGACGCGTCGCAATTCCCCCTCGCGCTCGAGGAGCGCGATCCACGTGCGAAGATCGCGGGGGGGCGCCGCCACGGCGCGATCAGTCTAGGTACGAGAGCGCGCGCGACAGCGCTTCATCGACCGACAGTACCCTCCCCGCATCCCACGCGGCCGCAATCTCCTCGTCGTCCAGCGCAGCTCGGATCAACGCCTGCGTCTCCTCGTGCATCCGCTGCTCCGTGACTTCGAGGGGCGAACGCATCTCCTCGAGAAGCTTCTGACTTGCTCCGAGAAAGCACGCAGCATCGCGCGGCTCATTCGTGCGGGCGAGGATCGCAGCACACGCGCGCAAGCAGGCAGCTGAGAGCGTCCCGTAGCGCAGCTCGGCACAGATGCGGATCGACTCCCGCAGTGACGATCGCGCTTCGGCGACATCGTCGCAGTAGAGCGCCGCACACGCAAGGCTGAGGAGACCTGCCGCGTGACCGAGCGGGTTGTTCCAATCGCGGAAGACACTTGTCACCCGAAGCGACAGCTCACGAGCCCGCTCGTAATCCCCTTCCGCAAAGGCGATATTGGCGAGATTGCCCATTGATCCCGGCGCGGGATAGTCGACTTCTCGTGCGCGCCGAATCGCCTGCTCGTACAACTCCTTCGGCCAGCTCGAAATCGCGCTCCTCAGTCACCACCTCAGCGAGGTCGTGCAGGGCCTGCCCTATCGCCCGCGGTTCGCCGATGCGCTCGGCGAGCGCGAGATTCTCGGCTGCGTACGACCGCGCCCGCTCGAGATCTCCCACTATCCACGAGAGATCGGCGGCAGCCGAGAGCGCTCGGCCTCGAAGCACTTCGTCGGCGCAATCGAGCGCAAGCGCTGCCTCCATCCAACTCAGCCCCTCGTGAAAATGTCCGCGCGCGAGCCAGTACGGAGACAGCGAAGCCGCGAGCTCGAGCGCTTGCCGGTCCTCGCGCCTTTCGACCAGTCCTCGAAGGACCTCACGGATATTCGGACCTTCGACGTCGAGGCGGTCCACCGCCGCGGCGTCCGATGTGAGCGAGCCGTGATCGCTCGCGACCTGCGTGACTACTGCCGAGAAGTGATCTGCAAAGCGCTTCTCCGTCTCGAGCTCGTCGAGGACTTCCCCCGCGTACTCCCGGATCGTCTCCAGCATCCAGTAGCGCGAGCCGGTGTCCGAGGGCGTGAAGCGCAGCAGGCTCTTCTCGACGAGCGACTGCATGGTGTCGAGGTCGGCGTCTGCCACCTCTTCTGCCGCCTCGAGGGTGCAGCCGCCGGCGAAGACGGAGAGGCGGGCGAAGAGCTGCTGCTCTGCGGGCGAGAGCAGGTAGTAGCTCCACTCGATGGTGGCGCGGAGCGTCTGCTGGCGAGGATCGGCGTCGCGGCCGCCCTTGAGCAGGTCGAGGCGGGAGGAGAGACGCGCGAGGATCTGCGCGGGGGAGAGCGCCTTGACGCGGGCGGCGGCGAGCTCGACGGCGAGGGGGAGGTTGTCCAGGCGCGCGCACAGCTCGGCGATCTCGTCCGAGGGCTCGAGCTGAGCGCGCGCGCAGAAGAGGGCGACGGCCTCGGGGGAGGCGAGCGGAGGGACCGGGTACTCGACTTCTCCTTGGATGCGCAGGAGCTCGCGGCTGGTGACGAGCAGGGTGAGGTTGGGGCAGGTCTCCAGGAGCCCCGAGAGCTCGGGTGCGGCCTCGATCACCTGCTCCAGGTTGTCGAGGAGGAGGAGCAGCTCGCGCTCGCCGATGTGCTCTTGGAGCCCGTCCTTGGCTCCCAAGGTCTGGGAGATCGTCTCGCTGACGAGGGCGGGGTCTCTGAGCGAGGCGAGGCCGACCCAGAAGACGCCCGCCTTGTAGGAGGGGACGAGGCTCGCGGCGGCCTCGAGGGCAAGGCGGGTCTTGCCCGAGCCCCCGGGTCCGGTGAGGGTGAGGAGGCGTGCTCCTCCTTCGATGCGGGCAAGCACCTGGGCGAGCTCCGCTTCCCGACCGATGAACGAGCTCGCCGGCCGCGGCAGGTTCGTGTTCGAGATCGTCTTGAGCGGGGGGAAGGAGCCCTCGCCGAGCTGGTAGAGGGGGACCGCCGCGGCGATGTCCTTGAGCCGGTGCTCGCCGAGGTCGAGGAGGTGGAAGTCCTCATTCGGCAGGAGCTTCGCCGTCCGGGGCGAGAGCACCACTTGCCGGCCGTGGGCCGAGCTCATGACCCGCGCCGCGAAGTGCACGTCCATCCCCACGTACTTGGGGGGATCGAGGTCGGGCTCACCCGTGTGGATGCCGACCCGAATCGAGATGGGGCCGCTCGCCAGGCCCGCCATCGCCTCCGAGACCGCCCGCACGGCTTGCTCGGCCGAGGGGAAGGCGTAGAAGAAGGCGTCCCCCTCGTAGTCGACCTCGTAGCCTCGATGACGGCTACAGGCTTCACGCACAACCTGGCGGTGTGCTGCGAGCGCCTCTTTGTAGGCGGAGGTGCCGAGCTCTTCGAGCAGGCGCGTGGAGCCCTCGATGTCCGTGAAGACGAGCGTCACCGTCCCCGCGGGCTGCTTGGCCGCCGTCATACCCCGGATTGTCGTGTTGCCTCGCGAACAGATGCAACGTCGGCGAGCGAAACGACACGGGCTCGCCCAGGCCGGCCCCGGGCGGAAGTTGCTCGGATGTATGTGTATGCTATGAGCATGCTCAGCGAGCGCCTGCAGATTCTCATCTCTCCCGAGCAGCGTCGACGGCTCGACGCGGAGGCACTCCGGCGCGGAGAGCCGGTTGCGGCACTCGTGCGTGAGGCGATCGACGCGTCGCTCGCACGGCCGACCCCGGCTGAGCGTCGCGAAGCGTTCGAAGCGATTGCAGCGATGAAGGGTCGCTATCTCACGCCTGAGGAGATCGAGGCCGTGATCGACGAGGAGCGAGATCGGATCGTCGCCCCCCGCGACCGCTGAACATGGCGTTCTTCGTCGACGCCAACATCGTCGTCTATGCCGGCAGTGACGGCCCACAGCATCCCTCCTGCCGGGAGGTGCTCCTCGCAATCACGGAGGAGCGGGCCGACGGCCGCACTTCGACCGCAGTCCTCGAGGAGATCTGGCACATCGAGCTGTCCCGAAAGGCGGGAGATGTCACGGGGCTCACTCGCAGCACCTACGCCCTGTTTACGCCTCTGCTGCCAATCACCGACGAGACAGTGGAACGAGCGCTGTCTCTCGACGGAGGACGCCTCGGCGCCAACGATCGAATCCACGTCGCGACGTGTGCACTCAACGGCATCGACACCATCGTCTCAGCGGACGCAGACTTCGACGGGATTGGAGGTCTGCGTCGCGTTGATCCGCTCGATCGGCGCGCGGTTACCAGACTTCTGAACGGCTGAGGTCTCGACCGAGTTCGAGGAGGGCGATCCACTCGCGAAGGTCTCGCAGAGGTGGTGACGCCACGGCTCGGTCAGTCTATGGAGTGAAGACCTGCTCGACGGTCTCGTCCCGGGATATCTTCTTCCCTTCGGCACGTGCGCTCCGGAATCGTTCTTCCCCGAGATCACTGCGGAGCTGAGCCAGTGTCACTTGGTAGAGCTCAGCATCCGGACCCGCAAGAGGCGTCTCCAGTCGCTCCCGAAGCACATCGACGACTCCGAGCAAACGTGCGCCCGCTACCGAGTCTCCCCGGCGGGCCGCAAGAGCGCTGAGGAGATTGACGGTCAAACTGAGCACGTCGGGAGTCCCTAAGGACTGGGCGATGGAGAACCCTTCCTTCGAAGTCGCGAGGGCGGCTGCATCGTCGTCCATTCCAATCTGGCTGAACGCGAGGCTGCAGAGCGCATACGCGACGAGATCCGGGCTCCCGAGCTCACGGCCAGCCGAGACGGCCTCCTGGCCCAGACGTACTCCCCGGGCGTGCTTGTGCTGCCGAATGACGACGTCAACGAGATTGATCGTCGCACTGACGAACTGAAGGGGCTCGTCGGTCGCTCTTGCGAGTTCGCGCGCCTCCTGGAGGAGACCTTCCGCCTCGGCATAGCTTGCACGCGTGCCTGCCACGTAACCGAGGAGGATCAGTCGACGCGTAATCGCTTTCGGCTCCCCGAGCTCGCGAGCGATTGCGAGCGCTTCGGCGGAGAAGTCGTACGCAGCTCCTACCTCGCCGAGTTTTGAAGCGAAGTTCCCCGCAACGCCCAGCACCGTGCTGCGCTCCTCTGAGCGCTGACCCACAGTCGCCGTAATTACGCGATCGGCATGGCGCAAGCCTTCCCGCCAGTGGCCGCGACGGTCCCAGAAAACCCACAGGCGTGAGATCAATTCGGCTTGAGCCGCGACGTCACGCTTCTGAGCGAGCGACGCAAGTGCCGCTCGAATGTTGGCGTACTCGACTTCGACTCTGTTCAGCCAATCTCGATTGTCCGCAGACTGCAGTCCGAGCATCGCTGCTTCGCTGAGCGCTAATACCCACTCAGTGTGACGCTCTCGAGTCCATGCTCGGTCCTCGGACTCCTCGAGCCGCTCCGCCGCGTAATCCCGGATCGTCTCCAGCATCCAGTAGCGCTCGTCCGAGAAGCGCAGGAGGCTCTTCTCGACGAGCGACTGCAGGGTGTCGAGGTCGGCGTCCGCGACCTCCTCGGCGGCTTCCAGAGTGCACCCTCCCGCGAAGACGGCTAACCGCCGGAAGAGCACCTGCTCTTCCGGCGGCAGGAGGTCGTACGACCACTCGATCGTGGCCCTGAGCGTCTGCTGCCGGGGGTCGGAGTCGCGGCCGCCCTTGAGCAGGTCGAGGCGCTGGGAGAGGCGCGCGAGGATCTGAGCCGGGGAGAGTGCCTTCGTGCGGGCAGCGGCCAGTTCGACGGCGAGCGGGAGCGAGTCGAGGCGGGCGCAAAGCTCGGAGATCTCCTCCGAAGGCTCGACCGGCGCCCGCTCGCAGAAGAGGGAGACGGCCTCGGGCTCGGCGAGCGGGGGCACCGGGTATTCGACCTCTCCTTGCACGCGCAGGAGCTCGCGGGAGGTGACGAGGAGGGTGAGGTTGGGGCAGGCGGAGAGGAGCTGCGAGAGCTCGGGTGCAGAATCGACCACCTGCTCCAGGTTGTCGAGGAGGAGGAGCAGCTCTCTCTCTGCGATGCGCTCGGCGAGCGAGTCCTTGGCGCCGAGTACCTGGGCGATCGTCTCGGAGACGAGCGCGGGGTCGCGAAGCGAGGCGAGACCGACCCAGAAGACGCCTGCCTTGTACTCCGGTACGAGGGTGGCACCGGCCTCGAGAGCCAAGCGTGTCTTGCCCGTTCCTCCGGGCCCGGTGAGGGTGAGGAGGCGGGCACCGTGCTCGATCTTCGCGAGCACCTCGGCGAGCTCTCGCTCCCTGCCGACAAAGGAGCTCGCCGGCCGCGGCAGGTTCGTGTTCGAGATCGTCTTGAGCGGGGGGAAGGAGCCCTCGCCGAGCTGGAGGCTGGAGACCGCTCCCTCGATGTTTTTCAGCCGGTGCTCGCCCAGATCGATGAGCGAGACGCCTCGTGACGAATCGTCACTTGGCTCGAGAAGCGCCCCCGTTGCGGCGGAGAGAAGGATCTGTCCGCCGTGTCCTGAAGCGGCGACCCTCGCGCCGAAGTGGACGTCGTCTCCGACGTAGCCCTCCTCGGTCAGGAGCGGCGTCCCCGTGTGCAGGCCGATGCGCACCTGGACCCGGCCCGAAGCCAGCGCCTCGGTCATCGCAGAGGCCGCCGAGAGCGCTCCCGGTGCCGTCGGGAAGGCGAAAAAGAAGGCGTCTCCCTGCGTGTCCACCTCGACCCCGTCACGCGCGGCGCACGCTGCCCGGATCAGCCGCCGGTGCTCGGCGAGCGCGGCCGCGTAGTCCTCGGCTCCGAGCTCGTGCAGCAACCTCGTCGAGCCCTCCACGTCCGTGAAGAGGAAGGTGACCGTGCCTCTCGGGAGGTCACGCATCGACATTCCCGTCGAGCGCGAACTCGAGCGCTCCCTCGAGGCCCTTACTGCGGCCTTCCGCCCACGCGACCTCGAAGATCTCTCGACCAACTCGGGCGCGCACGGAAGCAACGACTCGATCGTGCAACTGCCGCGAGTCGGGTGACAGCGTGCCGCCTGTCTTGTCTAGGAGCGAGTCAACGGCGCCGAACAGCCGAGCCGCCGCGACGGCGTCTTCTTGCATGGCGGCGACAGTCGCAAGCTCGGCCAGTGCACCAGCGAGATAGACCGGTGAGCCGAGATGCTGATAGAGGACGATGCTCTCCCTCAGCAGCGGCACGGCATCTGAATACCGACCTTCCCGCACAGCAGCAGAACCGAGATTCTCGAGAGCAACAGCCGTTCCGTGCACGTGGCCGAGAGCACGAAACACGGCGAGGCTCTCTTCCGTCAGTGTGACTGCACGTTCGTAGTCGCTGCGCGTCAGCATGAGACTGCCGAGATTGCCGGTGGCGATAGCCAAACCGAAACGGTCGCCCGTCTCACGGGCAATGGCAGCACTCCGCGTCCAGAGGGATTCCGCCTCGTCGAGGTCATCTTCGGCTTCAGCCAGGTCGGCAAGTCGATTCAACGTGCGCCCGATGCCTGCTCGGTCTCCAAGGGTCCGGCAGACCAACATGGCTTCCGCGTTGATCGCCTTGGCCCGCTCGTACGCCCCGAGCCTGTATGCCAACTGCGCCGCCGCGCCCAATGCCTTCGCCCGTGGTTCGCTGGCTTCAGCGCCGTTGGCAGCGAGGGAATCGTCGAGCCATTTCGCACCTTCACGTAAATAGCCGCGGACGAACCAGAACCGGAACAACGCCCCCGCGACCCGGAGCATCAGGTCAGTGAACGGCTGCCCACGGAGATACGTGAGAGCCGTCCGGAAATTACCGTTCTCGGTCTCGAGTCGAGACAGCCAGATCGCTTGGTCGACTCTTGTCAGTTCGGGCTCGGCGCGCTCAGCCACAGCGAGGAACCATTCGGCATGCCGTTGCCTGAGATTTTCCGCTTCCCTCGACTCCTCCATCCGCTCGGCCGCGTACTCCCGGATCGTCTCGAGCATCCAGTAGCGCTCGCTCGAAAAGCGGAGCAGGCTCCTCTCGACGAGCGACTGCAGGGTGTCGAGGTCGGCGTCCGCAACTTCCTCGGCGGCCTCGAGCGTGCACCCGCTCGCGAAGACCGAAAGGCGGGCGAAGAGCTGTTGCTCTTCGGGTGAGAGCAGGTCGTACGACCACTCGATGGTCGCGCGGAGCGTCTGCTGGCGGGGATCGACGTCGCGACCGCCCTTCAAGAGATCGAGGCGCTGCGAGAGGCGCTCGAGGATCTGGGCTACCGAGAGCGCCTTCGTGCGCGCGGCGGCGAGCTCGACGGCGAGGGGCAGGTTGTCCAGGCGAGCGCAGAGCTCGGCGATCTCGTCCGTCGGCTCGACCTGCGCGCGCTCGCAGAAGAGGGAGACGGCCTCCGGCTCGGCAAGGGGTGGCACCGGGTACTCGACCTCGCCCTGGATGCGCAGGAGCTCGCGGGAGGTGACGAGGAGGGTGAGGTTGGGGCAGACGGAGAGGAGCTCGGAGAGCTCGGGCGCTGCCTCGATCACCTGCTCCAGGTTGTCGAGGAGCAGGAGCAGCTCGCGTTCTGCGATGTGCTCGGCGAGACCGTCCTTGGCCCCCAGTGTCTGGGAGATGGTCTCGGTGACGAGGGCGGGGTCACGCAGCGAGGCGAGACCGACCCAGAAGACGCCGGCTTTGTACTCCGGAACGAGGGTGGCCGCGGCCTCGAGGGCAAGGCGGGTCTTGCCCGAGCCCCCGGGTCCGGTGAGGGTGACGAGGCGTGCTCCTCCTTCGATGCGACTGAGGGCCTCACTGAGCTCTGCGTCCCGACCGATGAACGAGCTCGCCGGACGCGGCAAGTTCGTGTTCGAGATCGTCTTGAGCGGGGGGAAGGAGCCCTCCCCGAGCTGGAAGATGGAGACGGCTGCCTCGATGTCCTTGAGCCAGTGCTCGCCGAGGTCGGTCAGGTGGAAGCCGTCCACAGCATCCCGGGTTGCCCGGGAGCAGACGATCTGGCCTCCGTGCGAGGAGGCGGCGACGCGGGCGCCGAAGTGAACGTCGTCGCCGACGTAGCCCTCATCGGTGAGGAGCGGTGTGCCGGTGTGCAGGCCGATGCGCACCTGGATGGGGCCGGAGGTGAGCGCCTCGGTCATCTCTTGCGCAGCCGCCAGTCCACCCGGCGCGCTCGGGAAGGCGAAGAAGAAAGCATCGCCCTGCGTGTCGACCTCGACCCCGTCATGGCGAGCGCATGCCTCGCGAATCAGCCGGCGGTGCTCGGCGAGCGCCTGCGCGTAGCCCTCGACGCCGAGCTCGTGCAGAAGTTTCGTCGAGCTCTCGACGTCCGTGAAGAGGAAGGTGACGGTGCCGCTTGGAAGATCCGCCCGCACGGCGAGATCATCCGTCCGAATCAGGCATGACTCAAACGGCCCTTGATAGTCAGATCTATCTGACTAGAATGGTCATATGACAACTGCCTCAATCTCCGAGACGAAGGCGAAGCTGAGCGCGCTCCTGGACCGAGTCAAAGCAGGCGAGAGTGTGACCATCACCGACCGTGGTGTCCCGGTCGCTCAGATCGTCCCGTTGCCCGCGAGCGAGGTCGATTGGGACGCTCGGATGCAGCGACTAGCGCGCGCCGGCCTGGTTCGGCTGCCGAAGGAGAAGCTCGATGTCGAAAAGTTTCTTTCGATGCCGAAGGCACGCGCGAGCGCAAGTGTTGTCGAGGCGCTTCTCGAGGAGCGGCGCGAAGACACCCGGTGAGATTCTGGGACAGCTCGGCGGTCGTGGCGCTGCTCGTCGCCGAGAGCGAGTCTTTTCGGATCGAGGCGCTGCTTGCGGAGGATCCGGCCGTCATTGCGTGGTGGACGACGCCTGTGGAGTGCCAATCCGCGCTGGCCCGGAGAGAGCGAGCGGGTGAGATGACCGCGGACGAAGTCGCGAGGGGAACGGCGAAAGCCGACAAGCTCTGGAGTCGGTGCGCAGAGGTTCCACCGAGCGAGAGGGTTCGTGAGCTCGCCAAACGTCTCGTTCGCGTGCACGAGTTGCGCGCGGGAAATGCACTGCAGCTTGCGGGAGCATCGGTTGCCGGAGGCGATCGGGCCGAGCCGCTCCCATTCGTCACGCTGGACACACGGCTCGCGCTGGCAGCCCGGCGCGAGGGGTTCGCGGTACTGCCCTAGGAGTCGGAGCGCGAGCGGCGGCCACGCCACTCGTTGAGCTCGCCGAGCCCGATCACTGCGAGGAACACGAGCCCGACGACGAGCATCGAGAGGATGATGTTCTTACCCTCCTCCGCGGCGTCCGCAAGCACCGGAGCGAGCAGGCTGCTCATCGAGGGCGACTCTACCCGACGAGGCGGGCATGCGCGGCACGGGCGAGCTCGAACGCCTCGTCACCGGCCGCCTCGCGCGCTGCGCCCTCGAGCAGCGCGTGCCGGCCCCGCACGCGAAGCTCGTCACGCGCATCCCCGAGCCCGCCCTCGCCGAGACGAGCGGCAGTCGCAGCCCAGGCAGCCGCGTCGCCGTCGCGCCCGTCCGCGGGCGCCTCGGCTCGCCCCTGGGCGCAGAGCGAGATCAACTCCGCGAGATCAGAGACCGCGGCCACGTTCCCACTCTCCGCGACGCGAACGAGGCCGTGCGCGTACAGGTAGTCGCCGAGGAGCAACGCGGTGTCCTCGTCGCCGGGGGAGAAGAGCCGCGACCGCCCGTAGTGGACGAGATAGCCCTCGTAGATCGTCTCGACTCCGAGCGCGAGCTCCTCGGGTCCGAGAGGGGAGAAGACGGCCACGAGCTGTCGCTCGTGGTTAGGGAGGAGGCACGAGGCCCACAAAGGGCTCTCGGCCGCTGCCTCTGCGGCGATCCTCTCCCACACGTCCGGAACCTAGCCGCTGGCGGCTCGCGGAGGCTCGACAGGCGGCTCGATCTCTACCTCGACCGGGATGTCCCCTGCACCCTCGTCCCAGCTCTCGAGCCGAACGCGCTCGCCGAAGAACCCCCAGATCGCGCGTAGCCCCGCCATGGTCGGCAGCGCGATGAGCACGCCCGCGATCCCGTACAGCTCCCCGCCCGCGAGGAGCCCGAAGATGACGAGGAGCGGGTGGAGCCGCAGCGCGCTTGCCATCACGTTCGGAACCACGATGTGGCCCTCCACCTGGTAGATGAAGAGGAAGAGCAGCCCGACCCAGATGACGCTGACGGGATCGACGAAGAGCGCGTAGATCGCCGGCGGAACGGCCGAGAGCCACGGCCCGATGTACGGGATCACCTCGATGAAGGCG
The DNA here is from genome assembly GCA_013697465.1 of Actinomycetota bacterium. Taxonomy (GTDB): domain Bacteria; phylum Actinomycetota; class Thermoleophilia; order Gaiellales; family Gaiellaceae; genus GMQP-bins7. The sequence goes on from JACCWU010000345.1 coordinate 11,940, forward strand.
GTCCAGAGGCCGAAGAGGAGCGCGTACTCGTCCGCGTTCTCGACGAGCCCCGTCTTCCCGAGGACGAACATTCCGACACCGGCGCTGGTCCCGATGACGGTCGAGAGGATCGCCTGGCCTTTCACGTATCCCCAGAGGGCGCTCTCGATCTGCTGCGTGAGCGGTGGGCCGCCGTGCGGCGGGAAGCGCGAGTCGATCGACCGCTCGAGCCTCTGCATGTCGAGCAGCATGTAGATCGCAATGACGATGATCAGGATGAGCGAGAAGAGAAGGATCACGACCGAGAAAGCCGCCCCGCGCGCGAACGCGATTGCCTCCTGCGCGTACCCGGAGATCTCTCCCGCCCCGAGAGAGGCGATCCAGTCGTTCACCTGCTCGCGGACCTGAATGCTCTCGAAGCCGTGGTCGTCCAGCCATATCTGGAAGCGGTCGATGTCCTCCTCGGCCGCGGTTTGCCCGTTCGGCCGCTCTTCGGTGACGTAGGCGTCGACTCGCTCGCCAGCGTTCTGAACCTGGTTGAACGCGACGATGCCGATCGCGACGAGCAGCGCGGCGACTGCGGCCACGAACAGAGCGAACACGATCGTGACAGCGATTCCGCGCGGCAGCCGGAGCCGTGTGAGATCGCGGACGAGCGGGTTCAGCGTGAAGGCGATGACCGAAGCAGTGAGGAAGAGGAAGAGCACGTGGCCGAGCGTCTGGGCCAGCAGGAACGCGAGCACCAGGAGCACCGGGAGGCCGACGAGCTGGACCCACCGCGGGATCTGGATCGTCGGGCCGGGGCCGGCCATCGGATGGATCGTATCGTGCGGTCTGGCGAGAACGCGCTTGAGCTCCGAGAGGTCGTGCGCCTGGGAGCTTGCTACGGTCACAGCGTGGACACACCACGCTCACGGCATGCTGCCCGGCTTCGTGCACATCGGCGGCGGGCGCAGGCACGGGCGCGGTGGCTCGCGTTGGCGATCGCGGTCAGCGCGTTGGTCGTCGTGACGCTCGGCGTGACCGCCTTCGCCGACGACGGGCCCTCCGGAACGCAGCCGGCATCCTCGCCGATCGTCAACCCCGAGCCGTCGATCCCGCCCGAGACGCTCGTGCTCGCGACGGTGGGCAACCTGCGGGTGCAGTCCCCAGTCGCCGAGGATGCGGTCACGGCGATCGGCTTCCATGGCACAAGCGTCGGTGCGCTCGTCTTGCAGCCGGTCGGTCCCCAGGCGAACCAGGGGATTCTCGCCCGCCTCTGGCATCGGATCACGGGCTCCGAGCACCGCGGCCTGCCCTGGTATCAGCTCGAAAGCGGTGCACTGCGGACGCTCAACGTGGGCGCCGCGGCGGACACCGACGTCTACGCGCCCGTGGACGGCACGGTCGTGGCGATCCGCGACCACATCGTGTCGGGACGCCAGTTTGGAGCCGAGATCGAGCTCCGGCCTTCCTCGGCTCCTTCCCTCGTCGTCGAGCTCCAGCACGTTCGCGCCGATCCGTCTCTGAGCGTCGGGGCGAACGTCGCGGCGGGCTCGTCCAAGCTCGGCACGGTCGTCAACATGCGGCGGATCGAGCGCCAGGCGCTCGCGCGCTACGCGACGGACGGCGGCAACAACGTCGCGATCCAGGTCTTCCCCTCGGCCACGCTCGGCGTTCCCTAGTGTCCACCATTTGAGGATTCTCTTCGTCGCCGACGTCGTCGGAGCCCCTGGTCGGGGAGCGCTCGACGCGCGTCTCGCCGGCATCCGCGCAGACCTCCAGATCGACGTATGCGTGGTCAACGGCGAGAACGCCGCCGACGGAGTCGGCATCACCCCCCGCCTCGCCGAGCGGCTGCTCGCTGCCGGAGCCGACGCGATCACCCTCGGCAACCACGCGTTCCGGCGCACGGAGATCGGTCCCTACCTCGACCAGTCCGAGCGGGTGATCCGGCCGGCCAACACCTCGACGGCGACGCCGGGGAAGGGCTTGGCGATCGTGCCGGGATCGAACGGATCGCGGCTCGCCGTCGTCAACGTCCTCGGCTCCCTCTTCCTCCAGCCGGCGACGTCGATGTTCGAGCTTATCGACGGGCTGGTGGAGGACGCGCGGCGCGAGACACCCATCGTCCTCGTGGACGTCCATGCCGAAGCGACGAGCGAGAAGATCGCGCTCGCGCGCTGGCTCGACGGCAGGGTAACGGCGGTCGTCGGCACCCACACGCACGTCCAGACCTCGGACGCCCGAGTGCTGCCGAACGGGACGGCCTTCATCACCGACGCGGGGATGACGGGCCCACACGACTCGGTGATCGGGGTCGAGTCGGATCTCGCCATTGAGCGAATGCGCACGGGAATGCCGGTGCGCTTCGCGACGGCCCGCGGGGACGTCCGCATCGAGGGCGCCGTCGTCGAGTGCGACCCCGAAACCGGGCGCGCGACCTCGATCGAGCCGCTCCGGGTACCCATTTCGTAGAGTCGGGCCGTGCTCCACCGGCCGGAAGCATTCGAGCCGCTCACGGACGCGCCGTGGGATTCGGATGACGTTCGAGCCTCGATTCGCGGGATCGTCACGGACACGGACCGCGCGCTGCGAGGGCGGCGGCTGCTCTGGCGGGCGCACGAGTGGGACAGCTGGCAGGCGACGAGCCCGGTGAAGAATCTCTACTGCGGCGCGGCAGGCGTGATCTGGGCGCTCGACGCCCTCGGCAGACGGGGGCACGCGGAGTCGGCGCTCGATCTCGGCGACCTCGCGATCGCGAACCTCGAGCTCTCTCGGAAGCGGCCGGACTACATGAGAGGGATCGAGCTGCCCGATCCGCGCGAGTCGTCGCTCTGCTTCGGCGAGACCGGGATCCTGCTCGTCGCGTGGCGTCTCGCGCCGAGCACGGAGCGGGCGGATGCGCTTCTCGCGTGCTTGCGAGGGAACGTCTCGAACGAGGCGGACGAGCTGATGTGGGGAACGCCGGGAACGCTGCTCGCGGCACGCGCGATGCTCGACTGGACCGGCGAGGAGCGGTGGGAGAGCGCATGGCGCGAGAGTGCCGAAGCACTGTGGTCGCGCCGCAATCCGAGCGGTGAATGGATCCAGCGCCTCCACGGCCACGAGACCCGCTATCTCGGACCGGCGCACGGGCTCACCGGAAACGTGCTCGCACTCCTGCAGGGAGGGGCGCTCATCGACACGGCTCGACGAGACGCGCTCGAGAACGACACCGCCAAGGTGCTCGCCGGGAGCGCGTTCGTGGAAGACGGTCTCGCGAACTGGCCGCCACTCGAGAGGTCCGAGCTACCCGCTCCGGACGGGCAGATTCGCCTCCAATGGTGCCACGGAGCTCCCGGAATCGTGACCTCGGCGGCGAGCTACCTGGACGAGGAGCTCTTGCTCGCAGGAGCCGAGCTGATCTGGCGAGCCGGCCCGCACGGGATGGAGAAGGGCGGCGGGCTCTGTCACGGCACCGCCGGAAACGGCTATGCGCTGCTCGAGGCGTTCGACCGCACGGGCGACGAGCTCTGGCTCGAGCGCGCACGGCGCTTTGCCGTGCACGCGCTCGAGCAAGTCGTGCGAGCGAGGACGGAACTCGGCCGCGGCCGCTACTCGCTCTTCACCGGCGACATCGGCGCGGCGCTGTTCGCGGCCGACTGCCTCGACTCGAGAACCGCGTTCCCGATCCTCGACTCATTCGACTGGTAGCGCGCCTCGGGGAGAAGCAGCCAGAGCACGACGAACGGGAAGACCCAGGGGAGGTACAGGTAGAACCAGTGGCTCAGCGTGAGCTGGAACGCGACGAGCACGGCCGCGGTGAGCGCCGCTAGCTCGACGGGGCCCTTTCGCCGCGGGACGACCGCGACGGCCAGCGCAAGGCCGACAGCGAGGACCCCGAGCACGGGCTGCGCGAACCCGAGGTCGGGGATGCCCGCGGCGTGGTACTGCCCCCACTCCCAGAGCGAGAACGGCGAGTCGCGCTCGAGCTGGAACTGGAACGTCCGCTCCCAGAACGTGCGGAGCGCGCGCCACAGGCTCGGCTCGAGCAGGAGCACGGTAAACACGGCCGCGGTCACGGCCGCAAAGGCGGCCGCGAAGCGCGCGAGGCTCGGAAGCCGCGCAGCCGGATACGTGGCCCAGAGCGGCGCCAAGAGAAGCGCACCGAACTTCGTCCAACCAGCGAGGGCGAGGCTCCCGCCGCGCGCCCAGGCCGAGGTGACGAGCCAGAAGCCGAGGAGGAGAAAGGCGGGCATCAGCGCGTCGTTCGTGTTCGAGTTGAGCATGTACGCCGTGAACGGGTACGCGGTCCAGGCGAACGCGAGAGTTGCCGCAAGCCGCGCGCCCCCGAAGCGGAGGCCGACGAGCGCGAGCGCGAGGACCGTCAGCAGGTCGAACGCGATCGAGGTTGCATGCGCGGCCGGCAGCGAGTCCCACTTCCCGCTCCAGCCGAAGGCGAGATACCCGGGTACGTACGCGAGGTACGAGACCGGCCCGTAGGTGTCGCCGTGCTCGTTCGCCGACTCGCAGCGGCCGTTCGTCTGGATCCGGTCGCGCACGTCTCCTTCGGCGTCCTTCGGGCCGCAGTCCTCGAGATCGCCGCGCTCCGGCATATGCCCGTACGGCGCCTGGCCGCCCACGATTCGGTCCGCGCCGATGACACCCGCGTAACCGACGTCGATCACGCCGCGAGGCGACTCGACGTTCAGCCCGATGCGGAAGCCGAGCAGGAAGACGGCGGCTACCGCGAGCGCCCATACCGGCCACACCGGGATGGTGGGCCGCCGCAGAGCCTTACGTCCGCGAACGCCGATCCACAGCCCACGGCCGAGCAGGTAGAGGAGAGGCGGGTAGACGAGCGGCACGCTTCGAAAGATCTCTCCGCGGTCGAAGAACGCGAGCGAGACGGAAAAGGAGAGGAGCGCCAGGAGGTCGAGGTTGCGCAACGACAGCGGCCGCCGCAGATCGGCGAGACCGGCCAGGAACACGAGACAGAAGCCGAGCCACACGTACCACTTGCCCAGCGTCTTGCCGCCGAAGGCGCCCGCTCGCCCGCGTGCCATCTTCCATGCCACCTGAGGCCCGGTCCACGCCTCGGTCACGCGGCTGCTCGTGTCCTCGACAGTCGCGAGCGCTATCTGTCCAGCGTCGCCGGACCATGCCTTCACCACCCAGGTGCGCTGCTCGGAGCGGAAGGTCGCGGACGTGGTGGGATCCGGCGGATAGCGATCGAGCCAGGCCGCGACCTTGGGGTGCTCGAGCGCGATTCGTGTCGCCTCGTCCTCCCCGAGCCGCGGCGGATCGTCCTCCGCGAGCGGCCCTACCGGCGACTCGAGCGGCGGGTCCTGTTTCCCCGAGCTCGTCGCCGCACCGGCCGGACCCGCGAGCGCCAGGGCGAGGGCCGCTGTCGCGGCGAGCGCGAGCGTCAGCGTCGCGGCCCGAACGACCAGAGCTTGTTGCCGATGAAGTTGATCGGCGTCACGACCACGATGGCGATTGCCTGGGCGGCGACCTCGTCGAGTCCGAACCGGACCAGCAGGTGCAGCGCGAGCAGATTCGCCTCGAGGGCGAAGGTCGAGACGATCAGGAATCGCATCCCCTGGTAGCCCATGTGACCCCGCTCGGCTCGAAAGGTCCAGGTCCGGTTCCAGAGGTAGTTGTTCGTGACTGCGACGAGGAACGATACGAAGGCGGCCAGAAGATAAAAGACGTCGAACCCGTGGAGCAGAGCGGTGTAGACGGCGAGATTGACGACGTAGCCGGTCGCCCCGACGACACAGAACTTGACGAGCTGCTCCCAGTTCCGTTTCCGGCCCAGCGCTGCGCGCACGCGTGCGCGTGAAAGCCCTACCTCCGCCGACGAGGACTCCACTATCAGCGAGAGTAGCCGGAACCTCGGTCGTGGCAACCCCCGAAGAGATCACTCGCGCCCGAACCCGCCCGCACCCACGAGCGGCACGAAACGGCACGGGACGGAGGCCCGCTCGACCGGTCCGTCTTCGGTCTTCACGACCTGGACGAGCTCCTGGCCAAGTCTCGAGCCGCGCGGCACGACGAGCCGCCCACCCTCCGCGAGTTGCTCGTAGAGAGCCCCGGGGACGCTCGGCGCCGCCGCCGCGACTGCGACGGCGTCGAACGGAGCTCGCTCCGACACCCCGAGCGAGCCGTCTCCGAGCCTGACCTCGACCCGGTCGTACCCGGTATGTGCGAGGGCGGCGCGGGCGCAGTCGACGAGCTCCGGGACTCGCTCGACGGTCACGACATCGGAAGCAAGCTCGGCCAGCACCGCGGCCTGATAGCCGGAGCCTGTTCCGACATCGAGGACGCGCTCGTCGCCCGAGAGCTCGAGGAGCGTTGCGATGGCGCCCACGATGTACGGCTGGGAGATCGTCTGACCGAAGCCGATCGGAAGTGCACCGTCGTCGTAGGAGAGTTCGCGCATGCTCTCGGGAACGAAGAGCTCGCGCGGCACGCGGCTCATCGCCTCGAGGACTCGCTCGTCGGAGATCCCGCGCCGCCGCAGCTGGCGGTCGACCATGAGACGACGCGCCGCGTCGAAATCAGTCGGCACCGCGCGATGTCCGCCGGCTCACTTGGCGAGCGTCCGGAGCCCGGCGAAGCGCGCCGCCTGCCGTCCGCGCATCCGCGCCGCGAGAAATGGGAAGACGACAGCCACGACGTAGCCCGCGATAGGGATGAGCGCGAGCAGCATCACCAGGAGGCCGACCGCTCCGACGTAGGCGGCGAGGCCGAGCCGCGTGCCGCCACGTCGCAACGCACCGCGTACGACCACTGCCGCGGCAGCCGCGCCGAGCACGCCTCCGAGCACGCCCGCGACGATCTCAGCGGTGTCGCCGAAAGCCAGGCCGAGGGCTCCTCCGACCACCGCGCCCAAGACCGCCGCGGCACCGATCCCGATGGTGCTCGTCGCCAGGATGCCGGCGGCGATGACGCCGAGTCCGAGAGCCACGCCCAGAACCGCGCCGATCGTGTACCAGTCGCCCATCGCTCGAAGTCTAGAGGGGCGTTTGCAATCCGCTGCACGGAGGAAAGCGAATGCTCAGGTAACGACAGGCCGACTGGCCCGGGTGACCCGGCGGACCGGTTTCGTCGCGTGGACGCGCGCGAGACCGTCGGTTAGGGTCGGCTGGCTGCAGGCCCGAACGAAAGGGGAGAGACATGCGTAAGCGCATGGGTGTAATGGCGGTCGTGGTGCTGGGCGGCGTTCTTGCCGTCGCCACGCTCGCTTCATATGGAGTCGCAGGCTCCGCGAAGAGCAAGGAAGGCACTTCGAACCGAATGACCGGCTACCAGGAAGTGCCCTCCGTATCGTCGTTGCACGCGAAGGGAACCATCGAGTTGAGCATCCACGGCTCGACCATCGACTACAGGCTCTCCTACTCGGGCCTCTCGAGCTCGGCGGTTGCCGCCCACATTCACTTCGGACAGCGCGACGTGAACGGCGGTGTCTCGGCATTCCTGTGCAGCGGTGGCGACAAGCCTGCCTGCCCCGCGTCGGGAACCGTCACCGGGACGATCGACGCCGCAGATGTCATCGGCCCGGCCGGGCAGGGGATCGCCGCCGGCGAGATCGGCGAGCTCATTGCCGCGATCAAAGCCGGCGTCACCTACGCGAACGTGCACACGTCGATCTTCCCGGGCGGCGAGATTCGCGGCCAGATCAAGGCTAAGCACGACGACGACTGAGTGGTGTTGCGGGGCCCGGCGGGGAAGGACTACCTCGCCGGGCCGCTCTGGATTCGCGCTATGACCGCGAGGCCGAACACGGCTGCGCGCGCGCCGTCGACCACGCGGTGGTCGAATGTGACCGCGATCGTCCCGATTTTGCGGACGACCACCTCGCCGTCACGCACGACCACGCGCGGCGCGATCCTTCCCACGCTCAGGATCGCGACCTCCGGGTGGTTGACGATCGGCGTCTGGAAGAGGCCCGCCAGCTTCCCTGCGCTCGTCACGGTGAACGTCGAGCCGCGCAGCCCGTCGGGCGTGAGGCTCCCCGCGCGCGCGCCGTCCGCGAGACGTGCGATCTCGGCTTGGATCTCGGCCACGGGCTTTCGGTCGCAGCCGCGCACCACCGGCACGACGAGGCCGTGCTCCGTCTGGACGGCGACGCCGATGTCGTAGCGGTCGAGATAGACGATCTCATCGCCCTCGAGCCGCGCGTTGAGCTCGGGAAAGTCGGCCAGCGAGTCCGCGCACGCCTTGACGACCGAGCCCAGCAGCGCGTCCATCTCGACGGCCTCGAAATCGCACTCCTCCACCCAGGTGACCGCGGGCACTTCGCGATGAGCCCGCGCCATGTGCTCGGCGATGACGCGCCGCACGCCGCGCAGCGGCTCGCGGCGGCCTTCCGGGGTCAGACCCCCAGACATGGCCGCTTCGGACGCGCGGTTGACGTCGTCCTCGGTGATGCGTCCTCCCGCCCCGGTGCCGGAGATCGAGGCCAGATCCACGCCAAGCTGCTCCGCCTTTTTCCGCACGAGCGGAGTCGCCGCCACTCTTCCTTTCGGACCATCCCGTCCCGTGGAGACACGTTCCTGGGTCTGACCCTTCGGCTTGGCTGCTTCGGCCACGTCGGGTAGCTTCTCGCCCGGCTCGCCGATCACGACCAGGACAGCGCCAACGGGCGCGACTGCCCCTTCGGCGACGCGAATCATCAGAACGGTCCCGCCGTACGGCGACGGGATCTCCACCGTCGCCTTGTCGGTCTGGATCTCGACGAGCGGATCGTCTTCCGCGATCTCCTGGCCCTCGGCGACGAACCAGCGCGCGATCTCGCCTTCGGTCAGGCCCTCGCCGAGATCGGGAAGCCGGAACTCCTGGGCCACGTCAGGAGATTCTCGTGAACCTGAGCGCGTCATGCGGCAGGACCGCGTGAATGCCCCTGACGCCGTTCACCATCTGCGTGATCCTCAGATCAACCACGAGGCTCGCGAGCGCCAGTGCTTCCGCCCGCCCGACACCGTGGTGACGACCCATCAGCTCGAGCATCTCGTCGATCGCGATCGCGGCAGCCTCGTCCAGGTCCTCGTCGAAGCCGAACGTGAGCCACGCCTCGGGAGTCCAGGCAATCGGCGTGCTCAGCTCGAGATCGTCGCGGACGGTCAGCGTCAGCTCCGCGCGCTCGAGTGGGCACTCGATCGCGACCTGTGACACCTCGCCGTCCCCTTGCCGCGCGTGGCAGTCCCCTGCGGAGAAGAGCGCGCCGTCGACTGAAATCGGCAGGTAGAGCCGGGTACCCTCGACAAGCT
>JACCWU010000354.1 GCA_013697465.1 Actinomycetota bacterium
GCTGCACGGGGTACCAGTCGATCGTCGAGTCGGTGCGGGCCGCCGGCGCAGCGCTTCGGGAAGGAGCGACCCGCTGATCCCCGCGCCCGTCCGCTACGCCCGGGCCTCGAGCGTCGAGGAGGCGCTCGAGCTGCTCGCCGATCCGGAGGCCAAGGCCATCGCGGGCGGCCAGTCGCTCATCCCGGTGCTGAAGCTCCGGATCGCCAGGCCCTCGCTCGTCGTGGACATCTCGTGGCTCGAGCTGCGTGATGTCGCCATTCGCGGCGGCGAGCTCCATCTGGGACCGCTCACCACCTGGGACGACCTCCTTCGCGCGCCCGAGCTCGACCGCCCCGCGCTCGCCGCGCTCGCCGAGTGCGCTTCGGGCATCGGCGACCTCCAGGTGCGAAACCGCGGAACGATCGGAGGCAGCCTCGCGCACGCGGATCCGGCGTCGGACATGCCGGCCGTCCTGCTTGCGCTGGGAGCTGTCCTTCAGCTTCGCTCAACCGCCGGCGAACGGACGGTTGCGGCAGCGGACTTCGCTCTCGGCCCATTCACCACCGCCCTCGACGCGCAAGAGCTGATCGTGGACATCGTCGTTCCCGTACCGGGCGCGGGATCGGGATCCGCGTACGTGAGCGTCGAGCATCCGGCGTCCGGGTTCGCGCTCGCGGGTGCCGCCGCCCTGGTCGCTGCGGACGGGAGCCGGAGCATCGCGGTCACCGGAATCGCGTCGAACCCGTTCGTGGTTAGCGACGAGTCACAGCCCTACGCGGGTGTCGACGTCTTCGATGATCGCTACGCCACCGCCGAGTACCGTCGCCACGTCACGGAGGTTGTCGTTCGGCGTGCGCTCGAACGCGCCGAGCGGCACAGACAGGAGGATCGCGAATGAGTGAGACCGTGATCGGCTCCCGGCGGCCGAGAATCGATGCGCCGGACAAGGTCACCGGCGCGACGCGGTACGCGGCCGACGGCTACATCCACGGGCTTCTCCACGCTCGGCCGGTTCTCTCGACCGAAGCGCACGCGCGGATTCGGGCTGTCCACCGCGACGACGCGCTCGCTGTGCCCGGCGTCGTCGCGGTCCTCGTCGCGTCCGATTTCCCCATGGCGGCCGGCGGTGGCGACCGCACGTCGGAGCCCCTCGCCCGCGAGGAGGTGGTCTTCGCGGGCCAGCCCGTGGCGATCGTCGTGGGTGAGAGCGAGGCCGCCGCGGAGGACGGAGCCGAGACGGTCCTCGTCGAGTACGAGCCGCTCGAAGCCGTCGTCGATCTCGAGGAGGCGATGCAACCCGGAGCCGCGCTCGCCCGCCTCGCCGAGGACTCGGACGACGGCGGCGACCTGGAGTCGATCCACGCCGGGGTCGACCACGGGGAGGAGGAGGCCGAGGAGGAGGAGCTCTCGGGCAACGTCCTCGACCGCGTCAACCGGAGCTCCGGAGACGCGGCGGCCGCGCTCGAGGCCAGCGACGCCGTGGTCTCGGCGACGTTCCGAACGCCCTGGATGTATCAGGCCTACATCGAGCCTCAGGTCGCGACCGCGTGGCTCGAGCCGTCGGGGACACTCGTCGTGTCGACGAGCACCCAGGGCTCGTTCGTGACGAGGAGCGAGTTGGCGCGCGCGTTCGACCTGCCGCTCGACCGGATCCGGGTGATCGCCGAGCCTTTGGGCGGCGCGTTCGGCGGCAAGTTCGCGCTCGTCGAGCCGTTGGTCGTCGGCGCAGCCCTCGCGCTGCGGCGGCCGGTACGTCTCGTGCTGACTCGCGCCGAGGACTTCCAGGCGACGAATCCCGCGTCCGCCCAGATCAGCCACCTCCGCATGGGCGGCCGGAAGGACGGCACGCTGACGGCGATCGAGGCGCGGATGATCGTCGATCGCGGCTCCAACGCAGGCTGGGGCGTCGAGGGAATCACGTCGCTCCTCGTCGCCGGGCCATACCGCTGGGAGGCGCACAACCTCCGCGGCTACGGCGTCCAGACCAACCGCTTCACGTTCGGCGCCTACCGCGCCCCCGGCGCGCCCACCGCGGCGTTCGCCGTCGAGTCGCTCCTCGACGAGCTTGCAGAGGAGCTCGGGATCGACCCGATCGAGCTCCGGCTGAAAAACGCCGTGGTCGAGGGCGACGTCGGGGTCAGCGGCAACGCCTTTCCGGCGATGGGCGCCGTTGACGTGCTCGAGCGCCTCCAGGATCATGCTCTGTGGAAGAACCGCGCGTCGCTTCCCGAGGGCGAGGGAGTCGGGGTCGCGGCAGGGTACTGGCCCGGCGGCAACGAGCCCGCCGCGGCCGTGTGCCGCGTGGACACGGACGGGACGATGACCGTCGTCACCTCGGCGGCGGACATGAGCGGGGTCAACACGGGGTTCGCCGCCATCGCCGCGGCCGCCTTCGGCCTCTCCCCGGACAAGGTGCGAGTCGTCTCGGCCGATACGGCGACCGGGCCGTACGCGGGAGCGAGCGGCGGCTCGAAGGTCACGTACACGGTGGGCAAGGCGGTGCTCGGGGCGGCGGAAGCGGCACGCGTCAAGGTGCTGGCTGCCGCGTCGGAGGAGCTCGAGATCGCACCCGGCGACCTCGAGGTCGTGGACGGTGTCGTCCGAGCGAAGGGCGCTCCCGATCGCTCGATCACGGTGGAGGAGATCGCCCGCAAGGCTCTCCGCTTCGGCGGCCGGTACGAGCCCATCGAAGGCCACGGCGGCTCGGCACAGACGAAGTCGGCTCCTTCGGTGGCCGGGCACCTCTCACATGTCCGCGTCGATCGCGAGACCGGCGAGGTCGAGCTTCTCGCCCACGTGATCGCACAGGACGTAGGGCGAGCGCTGAACCCCGCACTCGTCGAGGGCCAGATGCGCGGCGGCGCGACGCAGGGAATGGGCTGGGCACTCTTCGAGCAGCTCGAGCACGACGAGGACGGGCGGCTCGTCACCGGCTCGTTCCTCGACTACGCGATCCCGCTGTCGGACCGCGTTCCGGACATCGACACGCTGATCGTCGAGGTGCCCGCGGCCGACGGCCCCTTCGGCGCGAAGGGCATCGGCGAGGCTCCCGTCGTCGCCGCACCCGCCGCCATCGCGAACGCCGTCGCAGCCGCGACGGGGGTCCGGATGCGGCGGCTCCCGATGACGGCTCCGCGGATCTGGGAGGCGCTGAGCAGTGCATCCGAGCCTGCGTAGACTGAGTTTGTGACCCCGATCGAGCGCGCGCGGACGATCGTGGACTCGTACGACGAGTCCGTGCGCGCCGAGCTTCCCGAGGGTGCGCTGCTCTTCGATGCGCACACCCATCTCGGGAACGACATCGACGGGATGGTCGGCCGCTACGAGGACCTGACCGGGATCCTCGACCGATACGGCTTCTCACGCGCCAACGTCTTCTGCATGGACGAGCACGATCGCGAGCCGGGCTTCACCGTGCCGAACGACCGCACGCTCGCGCACGCCGAGCGGTCCGGCGGCCGCCTCGTCCCCTATGTCCGGCTCGACCTTACGGAGCGTCCGCTCGAGGAGGCGAACCGCGCTCTCGATCTGGGCGCGAAGGGGATCAAGCTCCATCCGCGCGCCCAGGGCTTCGCTCTCGACGACGAACGCCTCGCTCCCGTCTTCCAGCTCGCCTCGGACCGCGACGTTCCTATCCTGATCCACGGGGGACGCGGCCTTCCGCCGATCGCAGAGCACCTCGAGAGCCTCGTGCGCCGCTGCCACCGCGTACGCCTCATCGTGGCCCACGCCGGAATCGCCGACATGGCGGGGCTCGCGGGGCGGCTTGGGGGGATCCCCGGAGTCTTCTTCGACACCTCGGTGTGGAGCGCCGTCGATCTGCTGGACCTCTTCCGCCAGGTTTCGCCGGAGCAGATCGTGTACGCCTCGGACTATCCGTACGGCCGACAGCCGAACTCGTTGCTCATGGCCGTTCGCACGGCGAAGCTCGCGGGCTTCGACGACCGCCAGTTGCGCGCGATGCTCGGGGAGAACGCCCGCCGGATCGCCGACCGCGAGCCGCCGGAACCGCTTACAAGCCCGCGCGGACCGACCTCACTCACTCAGCCGCTGACCTTCGCCCGCATCCATCAGTACATCTCGATGGCCGTGCCACTCCTCTGGCTCCGGCAGCGCGACGCAATCGGCGCGCTCGGCCTTGCGGTCAACGCCTCACGCGAGCGTGACGGTTACCCCGAGGAAGCCGAGCGAATCCAAGAGCTGCTCGCCTCTGCGAGCGAGCTCTGGCGACAGAGCGCGGAGCTCGGCTCGGACGACGAGCACGTCACCGCCATGCGCACCGCGATCCAGCTCGTGAATCTCGCCGACCTGATCGCCGTCACGACTCGGGCCTAGCTCGACGAAGCCGCAAAGACCCGGCGGGCACCCTCGATCCCCTTCAGCTCGTGCTCACCGCGGTCCTCGAAGTGAAGACCGGAGCCTGCTACGAGGTCGCACGTCGTCGAGCTCACCAGCACTTCGCCGGCGCCGGCGAGCGACATGATGCGCGCGCCGACGTGCACTGCGATCCCACGTGGCTTGTCGCCGGCTCTCCGTTCGACCTCCCCGGTGTGAGCCCCCGCCCGCACCTCCAGCCCGAGCGCGTCGAGCTCCGCTCGGATCGCGAGAGCACAGCGGATCGCCCGCGCAGGCCCGTCGAAGAGCGCCAGGAAGCCGTCCCCGGCGGTGTCGATCTCTTCACCCGAGAAGCGCTCGAGCTCGCGGCGGACCGCGGCGTTGTGCGACCTGAGGAGCGTCGCCCAGGCAGCATCGCCGAGACTGTGCGCTCTTTCGGTCGAGCCGACGAGGTCGGTAAACAGAACTGTCGCGAGCACGCGATCCGAGGCGGCCGCGGGCCGCGTACCCGTCAGGAACTCCTCGACCTCGTCGAGGAGCGCGTCCATGTCGACCCACGGGACGTGCACGTCACCCGGGAGCTCGACGAAGCGGGCGCCGGCGATGCGCTCGGCGACGAACCGCCCTTCTTCGACTCTGGAGTCACGGTCTCCCGTGCGATGAAGGACGAGTGTCGGACATTGGACCGCGGGAAGAGCCGCGCGCACGTCGGCCTTCGAGTTCATCAGGATGAGGTCGCGCGCAGCCGCGGGACTCAGCGATGCCCTCCCTCGCCGCTCGAACCATGCAATCTCAGCCGGGTCGGCGTTCGGAATCATCGTCGAGATGTCGACGTTCTCGCCCCATGTCTCTTCCAGCTCACGCGCGGTCGCCGCCCGCTCCTCCGCGGTGGGAGCCCAGGGGTAGTCCTGGCTCCGTAGCCGCTTCGCGTACGTCCCGTACAAGACGAGCGCACGGGTACGCTGTGGGTAAGAGGCGGCGAAGAGAACGCTCATGGGCCCGCCCTCCGAGTAACCAAGCAACGCAGCCCGCTCGCTCCCCGCTGCGTCCATGACGGCCCGAACGTCGTCCATCCGCGTCTCGAAGTCGGGAAGGCCCACCGTTCTGTCCGAGAGGCCGGTGCCGCGCTTGTCGAATCGGATCAGGCGTGCGAACGAACCGAGCCGTTCGAGGAAGCGGGCATGGTCAGAGTGCTCCCAGTCGATCTCGAGGTGCGAGAAGAATCCGGGGACGAGGACGAGGTCGAACGGGCCGGCGCCCGTCACCTGGTAGGCGATGTTCACCTCGCCGCTGCGCGCGTAGCGAATCGGCGCGCTCACGTCAGCTCCTCGAACCGAAAGCAGTCGACTGTGTGATCGTTGACCATGCCCACGGCCTGCATGAGGGCATAGCAGATCGTCGGGCCCACGAACCGGAACCCGCGCCGCTTCAGATCCTTCGAGAGCGCCCGCGACTCGGCCGTCTCCGCGGGGAGATCGTCGAGCGACCGCCGCCGGTTGACGATCGGCTCGCCGCCCACGAAGCCCCACAGGTACTCGTCCAGGCTGCCGAGCTCCTCCTGCACGGCGAGCACGGCTCCGGCATTCGAGATCGTCGACTCGACCTTCGCCCGGTTGCGGACGATCCCCGGATCGCCCAGAAGCCGTTCGATGTCAGCCGACCTGAAGGCGGCAACGCGCTCGGGGTCGAAGCCGGCAAACGCCCGGCGGTACCCCTCCCGCTTACGGAGGATCGTCGACCAGGAGAGGCCCGCCTGTGCCCCCTCCAGCGTCAGCATCTCGAAGAGGTGGCGGTCGTCGTGCGAAGGAACGCCCCATTCCTCGTCGTGGTAGGCGAGCATCGGCGCATCGCCTCCTGAAGCCCACTCGCAGCGCGTCACGTCCATTCGACGCGGATAGGATCGCACGCGATGCGCGCACTGCTCCTCGCCCTCGCACTGCTGGCGCTCGTCGCCGGCTGCGGCGGGGACGACGAGCAGCCGTCCGGCGGATCGGGCTGCGAGACCGTCGGAGCGCCCGACAAGCGGGACGCGCCGACGTTGAAGCCTCCGTCCGGAACACTCGACCCCAGCAAGACGTACGCGCTCGTGTTCGAGACGAGCTGCGGCAGCTTCACCGTCGGGCTCAATCTCACGGTCGCGCCGGAGGCCACTGCGTCACTCGTGCACCTCGCCCGCGAGGGCTTCTACGACGACACGGTGTTCCACCGGATCGTCCCCGGCTTCGTGATCCAGGGCGGTGACCCGACGCAGAGCGGGCAGGGCGAGCCGGGATACGCGACCCTCGACGTGCCTCCGCCTTCCGTCCGCTATACGAAGGGGACCGTCGCGATGGCGAAGTCGGGGTTCGAGCCTGCGGGAACCGCCGGGAGCCAGTTCTTCGTCGTCACCGCCGAGGATGCGGGCCTCCCGCCGGAGTACGCGGTCGTCGGCGAGGTCACCGACGGGCTCGACGTCGTCGAGCGCATCGGCTTGCTCGGCGACGCCAACGAGCAACCGACGCAACCGGTCGTCGTCCGGACGGTCACCGTCACGGAGACGTGATGACGGTCGCTGCGGTCGTCCTCTCCGCCGGCGAGTCGACGCGGTTCGGCTCTCCGAAGCAGCGTCTCCTGTTGCCCGCGGTCCTCGACCGGCTCGCGGGCTCGGAGGTCGACGAGGTCGTCGTCGTCGAAGGCGCCTACGAGCTGAACCCCCCAACGAAAACGTCGTCACAAGGTGTGCGGCTCGTCTCCTGCGACGCGTGGGAGCTCGGGCCGGGCGCGTCGCTTCGCTGCGGGCTCGCGGCGCTCGGTCGGGAGGTCGATGCTGCCGTCGTCGTGCTCGCCGACGGGCCGAACCTCCAGCCCGCGGCGATCGCTCGGGTCCTCGACGTCTGGCGGGCACAGGGCAGGATCGTCGCGGCGTCGTACGCGGGCGCGCGGGGTCATCCACTCGTGCTCGGCCGCGAGGCGTGGAACGACGTGCCCGACGAGGGGCTCCACACAAGCCCGGTGCGACTCGTGCCGTGCGACGACCTCGGCGCGCCCGGCGACGTCGATACCCCGGACGACCTTCCGCCAGCTTTCGAAGCAGGCTAGTAGGCGGTGGCGTCGCGACCGCGAAGCTCTTCGAGCTTCGCCATCAGGCTCGGCGGCATGCGCTCGACCGAGCTCAGCTTCACGTAGCGGCGCAGCGTCTCCTCGAAGCGATAGCGGCGCGCGCAGTACTCGCAGCCCGTGAGGTGGACCTCGGCCTCTTTCCACTCGAGGTCCGTGAGCGTCCGGTCGAGGAAGTCCTGCATGAGCTCCTCGCAGCGGTCGCACGGGTCCTTGTCGCTCACGCCATCGTCTCCTCGGCGAGCTTCTGCTTCAGCGCGCGTCGCCCGCGATGGAGGCGCGACATGACGGTGCCGATGGGAATGTCGAGGATCTGCGCCGCGTCCGCGTAGGTGAAATCGCCGATGTCGACGAGGACGACCACGTCGCGGAACTGCGGCTGGATCTCCGAGAGGGCGCTCACGACGGAATCTTGCGACAGCCGCTCGACGACATGCTCCTGCTCGAGGACCTCCTCACCTGCGGCGGAGGCGAGCTTGTTCGCGAGGTAGTAGTCGCTCTCCTCGAGCGGCTGCATGTCGGGCGTGCGCTGGATTCGGCGGCCGCGGTCGACGTTGAGGTTCGTGAGGATGCGGAAGAGCCAGGCGCGCATGTTCGTGCCCGGCGTGAATGAGCGCCAGCTCCGGAATGCTCTCGCGTACGCCTCCTGCACCAGATCCTCGGCCTCCTCGCGCGATCCGACCAGCCTGCGCGCCACCCGGTAGACCTGGTCGGCGAGCTCGAGCGCCTCCTCCTCGAAGCGGACGCGGTTGCGCGCCTGCGCGGCGATGCGCCTGGCTTCGGTGGACGGCTCGGGCTCGCTCACCGAGCTACCGTACCGTTGCGTTACAGGAGCCTGCAACGAGGCCCGCAAGGCGTCTATTCCCCGGACGCTTGCCGAGAGAGCGGCTCCGCCTCGCGAAAGCCGGCCCGCGACAGCGCCGCCAGAATGGCATCTTTCGACGTCCGCTCCTCGTCCCAGGTGAGAGAGACGTCGCCGATCAGGTTCGCGTTCGCGGACTCGAGACCCTGGTGCCCGCGAAGGGCGACGGCGAGCCGGCCGACGCAACGCTCGCAGCGGATCCCCGTCACCCGGATCGTCTCCTCGCGCAAGCTCACGGAACGATGCTAGCCACGGGCGGCCCTGCCGCGTACGCCGTGGACCGGCCGTCCGGCTGCCTCCCACGCGTAGTACGAGGCACTCGGCCCGAAAGAGGTCTCGTACGCGACGATCCGTGGATTCCGCCCGACTTCCTTCGCCCGTTGCGCGTGCCAGAGGAGATTCGGGTCGTCGCGCTCCTCCCAGACCAGGACGAGATGAGCAGCCGTCATGAAGTCGGCGACGAACGAGCACCCGTACGCGGGGCAGGGAAACGGATCCGTCCGCACGCACGACCAGCCGGCGCGATCGCTCCCCTCGTCGTCCTGCCAGAGATCCTCGTCGACCTCTTCGGCGTGCTCGTGGGCAACGGCAGTGCCCAGGCGGATCTCGGGCTCCACGCGGGCACAATAGCTCCGTGTCCAGCCCTGACTCCCGCGACGCCGCGCTCGTGCTGTCGGGAGGCGGGATTAACGGCGTGCTGCTAGAGCTTGGGTTCCTGAAGCGTCTGCGCGAGACCTCGTTCTGGCCACGGGTGGGCTGGATCTACGGAACCTCGGCAGGAGCGCTCTCGGGAACCATGGCGGCGCTCGACCGCCTGGACGATCTCGAGACGTTCCTCTTCTCGCTCCGGGCCGACGACGTCTTCCGCCCTCGCCGGATGTGGCAGCTGCCGCTGGGTGGGCTCCACGATTACACGCTCCCCAAGACGATCGCGGAGCGGATCGGGGATCCGGACGCGCTCGGAGCCGATCTGGCGGCGTCGGAGATCGAGCTCGTCGTCTTCGCGACCGACGTGAGCGAGCACCTGGACGACGACGGAACGCAGCACTTCGAGCTCGCGTACGCCTCGCATTCCGTCGATCCCGAGACCATGGGGCGCGCGATTCTCGCCTCGGCCGCCGTGAGCGCGCTCGTGTTCCCGATTCGGATCGGCGACGTCATCGCGACCGACGGCGGCTGGGTACGCAACTTCCCGCTCGAGCACGCGGCCGCGAACAGGAGCGTCAAGGCGATCGCCGCGTTCCGGTATCTCTCGAGCTACGAACCCACGGACGTCGCGTTCCTCCAGCGCTTACGTGCGCGGCTCGAGCGCTTCCGCGCGGTTCCGCCGGTCCGCGCACTCCTCGCCGAGCTACGGCTCGCGGAGGAGAGGGCGCGCCGCGGAGAGCCCGCGCACTATCCCGAGCTCATCATCCGGCTCATGCGGGTTGCGATTGCGCGCAACACGGTTCTCGAGGAGCGCCTGGCGGACGAGCGCGACACGTCCATGCTGGAGCTCCATCGTCTTCGCGAGGAGGTGATAGGCGCAGCGGTCGCTTCCGCACCGCAGCGACGGCGGCGCCGTCTCGAGATCGAGCTCAGAGAGCTCTTCTCGGACGCGCACTTTCCGTTTCGCCACGACCACCGCATCTCGCGGCTCGTCGTGCGCGCGACCCCGGGAGAGGAAGGGTTCGATCCCACGTTTCGAGGAGAGTGGTCCGACGAGAGCAAGCGCGCGCTCATCGAACGCGGCTACCGGCTCACGGACGAGGAGCTGGCTCGGAATCCGGAGCTCCTCGAGGTCGCCAGGCTCGGTTAGCCGACGGAGCCGACGCTCGGCCCGTGAGGACTGGAGGCTCAGGCCCCGATTGCTCGGGGCCCGAGCGCGGCTAGCCCTGGGGGGAGGGGGGCCGCCGTCCGAGCGTGACGAGCACGCTCGTCTTCTTCTGCTCGCGATAGATCTCCAGCTTGATTTGGTCGCCAGGCTTGTGCACGGCGATCGCGGCGCGAAGCTCTTCGACCGAGGACACCTTGGTGCCGTCTGCGGCGACGATGATGTCGCCGCCGAGGATGAACGTCTCGCCGGAGACGACGACGTCGGTGTCGCCTTGGCGGAGGCCGGCCTTGTCCGCGCCGGAGTTCTCCGTCACCTCCTCCACGAGGACCCCTTGGTCGACCGGGAGCTTGAACTTCTCGGCCAGCTCTTCGGTGATGGGGTGTCCCTGGATACCGAGGTGCGGGTGCTCGACTCGACCCGTGCGGAGAATCTGGGCGACGACGTTCTTCACCGTGTTCGCCGGAACTGCGAAGCCGATGCCCACGTTTCCGGTCGCGATGCCGCCGGTCTCGATCTGGGTGTTGACGCCGATGACCTCACCACGGTCGTTGAGCAGCGGGCCGCCGGAGTTGCCCCTGTTGATCGGGGCGTCCGTCTGGATGACGTGGTCGATCGTGAACTGGTTCGGTGCGGAGATGAGCCGCTGCACCGCGCTGACGATGCCCGCCGTCGCAGTCCGGTCGAGCCCGAACGGGTTGCCGATGGCGACGACTTGGTCGCCGACCTCGACCAGGTCGGAGTCTCCGAGCGGAAGCGGGGTCAGCGCCCCCGCGCTCGCCTCGACTCGCAGAACGGCAAGGTCGGTAGACGGGTCAGATCCCACGAGTTGCGCCTCGACGGTGTCGCGGTTCGAGAAGCTGACCCTGATCTCGTCGGCGCCCTGGACGACGTGGAAGTTCGTCACGATGCGGCCGGCTTTGTCGACGACGAAGCCGGAGCCGAGCGCCTGCTGCGGGGTTGCGGAAAGAGGATCTGAGCTGATCGACCCGGTCGAGGCGATCTGGACGACACCTGGCGCAGCGCGCTTGTAGATCTCGTTGATGCTCATGGCGTCCCGCGGAGCGGCCGTCCGCGAGCTCGCTGTGGTCGTCGTCTCGGTCACCACGGTCGTGTCGCCTTCGAGACCGCCGAAGAGCGCCACCCCGCCCACTGCGATCGCGCCCCCGAGGATGGCCGTCGCCACCAGGGCCGCATAGTTCCGGAGAGACGACATGCGGGTTCGTTATATCCGCGGTGGGATTAATCGACGCTCACGAGCCGTTAAGTGGCAGTTGCGGAGGCTTCAGCCGGCGAGGATGCCCGTGACGTACATCGCCACGATGCCGGCGAGGAACCCGCCGACGGCATACCCCGAGCGGAGTCCTCCCGGCGCCTGCCTCGCGACGTAGCGGCCGACCTCGACGACGACCTGGAACGCGGCACCCGCCGCGATCGCGAAGAAGAAGGGGCCGAGCACGTCGCTCGTCGTAAAGCCGCCGAGCCAGGCACCGAGGATCGTCGGGGCGCCCGCAATGAGCGCGAGCCCGGCGAGCGTCAGCACCGTCACGCGCACTTTCGCGACGGGTGCCGCGATGCCGAGTCCCTCGGTGACGTTGTGAATCATGAAGCCGACGATCAGGAACGTCCCGAGCTGGAGCTCGCCGACGGCGAACGAAGCGCCGATCGCGAGTCCCTCGCCCATGTTGTGGACACCGATCCCTATGGCGACGAGGAGCGCGAGAGCGAACCCGGTTGCCCCTGTTCCCTTGCCGAGCCGGCCGGCGAGCGCGGTCATGCCCAGGAAGCTGAGCGCGACGCCGAGCAGGACGAGCCCGCTCCCGCCGAGAGCGGACGGGAGTGCCGCCTGCAACTCGAAGGCCTCGGTTAGTGCCGAGACGCCGAGGAACGCGAGAAGTCCCGCCGTCAAGGCCATGAACGCGGAGAGCCACGCTGCGCTCACCTGACGAAGCGCGGGAAGCCACAGAAG
>JACCWU010000005.1 GCA_013697465.1 Actinomycetota bacterium
CCTGCGGGGTGAGCACAGCCGTGGGCTCGTCGAGGATGAGCACGCGAGAGCCGCGGGCGACCGCCTTGATGATCTCGACCCGTTGTTGCTCGCCGACCGAGAGCTGCCAGATGCGCGCATCCGGGTCGACCTCCATCTCGAGCGCCTCGGATACCTCTCGGACCTGGCGCCGGCCCGCGCGGGTGCCGAGCCAGTAGCGAGGCTTGCTCCCACCCAGCGTCAGGTTGTTGGCGACCGTCAGGGTCTCGACGAGCCGGAAGTGCTGGTGGACCATCCCGATACCAGCGGCGAGCGCGTCCCGTGGCGCGTGGAAATGAACGGGCTCGCCGTAGATGCGAATCTCTCCGTCGTCCGGGCGGTAGAGGCCGGTGAGCACGTTCATCAACGTGGTCTTGCCCGCGCCGTTCTCGCCCAGCAGCCCGTGAACCTCGCCCGCGGCCACTTCGAAGCTGACGTCGTCGTTCGCCAGGACCCCGGGGAAGCGCTTGGTGATACCGACCATGCGCACAGCGGGGACCGGGGAAGCGCCGGGTAACCCGGCGCTTCTCTCGTTCGATTCACGGACGGGGACCGGCTCCCCCGTCATCTAGCCCGGCGGGGCGACCTTGGAGACGTTTCCGATCACACCCTTGACGAGCCACTGCATGGCGTACAGGTCTGGCAGGACCTTGAGCCGCTTGCCCGCCGGAACCATCAGCTTGCCCTTCTGATCGAAGAGCGGGCCCTGGAACACGTTGAATTTGCCCGAGACGATCGCCTTCCGCTTCGCCGCAATCTGGGCCTTCGTCTTCGCCTTCACCTTCGGGCCGTAGGGCGCGAGTCCGGTGAAGCCGTCCTTGATCGAGCCGTAGTAGAACCCGGGCTTCCAGGTGCCGTTCATCGCCGCCTTGACCCGACGCAGGTAGTACGACCCCCAGTTGTAGGTAGCAGCCGTCAGCCACTGCGTAGGCGCGGACTTCTGCGCGTTCGAGTCGTATCCGACCCAGGGGATGCCTTTCTTCTCTGCGTACACGCCCGCGGCCGGGCTGTCGACGTTCTGGCCGAGCACGTCCACGCCCGCTGCGATCAGGTTCTGCGCTGCAGCCGTCTCCTTGGGTGGGGAGTACCACGCGTTCGTCCAAATCAGCTTCACCCTTGCGCCCGGGTGCGTCACTTGTGCGCCTAGTGCAAAGGCGTTGATGTGACGCACGACCTCGGGGATACCGAACGGCACGATGTACCCGATCAAACCCTTCTTGCTGGCAGCACCGGCGGCCATGCCCGAGAGGTAGATCGTGTCCTCGCCGGCGCCGAAGTACTCCGATTGGTTCTTCTTGACCTGCAGGCCGGTCGCCTGCTCGAAGAGAACGTCCGGGTACTTCTGGTAGAGCCGGCCGTTGACGCCGTTCTCGAAATTGCCGAACGAGCACCCGAAGATCATCTTGTAGCCGTCGCGGACGAGCCCGGCTACGACCTGGGGCACCTGGGCGTTCGAGAAGATGCTCTCCTTATACGTCGTCTGAACCTTGGAGCCGAGCTTCTTCACGACGTACTTGCGTCCGTCGTCGTGCGACTGGGCCCAGCCGCCGTCGTTGTGCGGCCCGGGATAGATCCAGGCCACCTTGAAGGGCTCCTGCTCTGGTTTCGCGGCTCCGCCTGTCGCGAGCACGAGCCCGGCTATGGCGACGGCGAGCACGAGCCCCGCCGCTACGACCTTCCGTCTCATTACGACCTCCTGTCCCCTGCCTCGCACTGAATGGCCGACTATACGACAGCCCGGCGCGCAGTACGCTCCCCTCGATGGAGGGGCTGCAACGCCGCCTGGCCGTGGCTCGCGGAGACGAGCCCTCGGATCTCGTCGTTCGCGGCGGCAAGGTGCTCTCGGTCTTCACGAAGGAGTGGCTCGACGTCGACGTCGCGATCGCCGGCGGGGTCGTCGCCGGGCTCGGCGAGTACGAAGGGCGCGAGACCCTCGATGCGTCCGGCAAGTACGTCGTCCCGGGCTTCATTGACGCGCACATGCACCTCGAGTCCGTCAAGCTCATGGTCGACGAGTTCGCACGACTCGTCCTCCCGCTCGGAACGACGACCGTCGTCGCCGACCCTCACGAGATCGCAAACGTACTCGGGGTCGACGGCGTCCACTGGCTGCTCGACGCCTCGTCCGGGCTCCAGCTCGACGTCTTCTTCATGGCGCCTTCGTGCGTCCCCGCGTCTTCGTTCGAGTCCCCGCGCAGGCCGCTTGAGCCGGGCGATCTGGAGTCGCTCATGCGCCGGCGACGGGTCCTCGGCCTCGCCGAGATGATGAACTTTCCCGGTGTCGTCGCGGGAGCTCCCGGCGAGCTCGCGAAGCTCGGGCTCGAAGGCGCGGAGCACGTCGACGGCCACGCGCCGGGGCTTCTCGGCAAGGAGCTCCAGGCCTATGCAGCCGCAGGAATCAGGTCCGACCACGAGGCGCTGACCGTGGAGGAAGGCCGCGAGCGCCTGCGTGCAGGGATGTGGCTCCTGATCCGCGAGGCGTCGATGGCGCGCAACCTGCTCGACCTCCTCCCGCTCGTCGAGGAGCTCGGGCCGGCTCGGATCGCCTTCTGCACCGACGACCGCGATCCCGAGGACATCGCCGACGACGGCCACCTGAACGGGATGGTGCGGAAAGCGGTGGCCGCCGGGATCCGGCCGGAGGACGCTCTGGTCATGGCGTCGTTCCATCCCGCGCTCTGGCACGGGCTTCGCGCTCACGGCGCGATCGCGCCGGGGTACCAGGCCGACCTGCTCATCCTCCCGGATCTCGAGAGCTTCGAGCCCTCGGTCGTGCTCAAGCGCGGCCGCCCGATCGAGGACGGCCCGGCGGTCGACATTCCCGATTGGGTGCGCCAGAGCGTGCGTATCCGGCCCGTCACGCCCGCCGACTTTGCGATCCAGGCGGAAGGCGGCAACGTCCGGGCGATCGGGCTCATCGCCGACCAGGTCGTCACCGAGTCGGTCGTCAGCAAGCCCGTGGTCGACGGAGGGCTCGTGGTCGCCGACCCGGAGAGCGACCAGGCGAAGATCGCCGTGGTCGAGCGACACCTCGCCACGGGAAGGATCGGGCTCGGGTTCGTCGCGGGCTCCGGCTTGCGGCGCGGCGCGCTGGCCTCCTCGGTCGCGCACGATGCGCATAACCTCGTGGTGGTCGGGATGTCCGATCGCGACCTGGCGTTCGCAGTGGAGCGCCTGGCCGAGATCGGAGGCGGGATCGTGGCCGTGGAGGATCTCCGCGTCCTCGCCGAGTGCCCGCTACCCATCGCGGGCCTGCTCTCGGACGCGCGGCTCGCAGACGTCATCGCGCAGAGCCGCGAGTGCAACGAGGCAGCGCACGAGCTCGGATGGGTCGGCGCGACGCCGTTCCTGACGCTCTCCTTCCTCGGCCTCTCGGTCATCCCGAGGCTCAAGATCACCGACCGCGGCCTCGTCGACGTCGACCGTTTTGAGCTGGTGCCGCTGCACATCGGCTCCGACCTCGGTTGAGCATCGTGTACGCAAACGGGTGGATCGTCACGTGTGACGACGCAGGTACGGAGTACCCGTCGGGCTGGGTGCTCGTGGAAGACGGCTTGGTCTCCGCGGCGGGGGCGGGAGACGAGCCGGAGGCCGACGCCAGGGTCGACCTCGACGGAGCGGTCGTCACGCCGGGGCTCGTCAACACCCACCACCATCTGTACCAGACCCTCACTCGAGCCCGAGCTCAGCAAGCGGACCTCTTCACCTGGCTGCGCGAGCTCTACCCAGCTTGGAGCCGCATCGACGCCGAGGCGGAGTACGCGGCGGCGCGAACGGGGCTCGCAGAGCTCGCGCTCTCGGGCTGTACGACCGTGTTCGACCACCACTAGGTGTTCCCGCGCGGCCGGGGTGGATTGATCGAAGCCGAGGTGCAGGCGGCCAGCGAGCTCGGCGTGCGGATCGTCGCGTCCCGCGGCTCGATGGATCTCGGCGCCTCGGCCGGCGGTCTCCCGCCCGACGAGCTCGTGGAGGACCTCGATGCCGTGCTGGCGGACACGGAGCGGCTGGCGGGCGAGCTGCACGAGCCTGGGCCTGGCGCCCGTGTGCAGATCGCGGTCGCTCCGTGCTCGCCGTTCTCCGTGACCCGCCGGCTCATGTCGGAGTCCGCGGAGCTCGCCCGCCGCCACGGTCTCCAGCTCCACACTCATCTCGCAGAGACGCCCGAAGAGGAGGCGTACTGCCTCGAGCTCTACGGCTGCACGCCGGTCGAGTACCTCACCGACCTCGGCTGGCTCGGGCACGACGTGTGGTGCGCCCACTGCGTGCACCTGTCGGCTGACGACGTCGCCGACTTCGCCGGCTCGGGGACCGGTGTGGCGCACTGCCCGACCTCCAACCTGCGGCTCGGCGCCGGTGTCGCGCCCGTTCGCGAGCTCGTGGACGCGAATGTGCGCGTCGGCCTCGGCGTCGACGGCTCGGCCTCGAACGAGCGGGGCGACCTCTTCTTCGAGGTCAAGCAAGCGCTTCTCGCCGCGCGGGGGCGAGGCGGTCCGGAGGCGATGACCGCCCGAGAGGCCCTCCGCCTCGGCACACGGGGCGGGGCGGCGGTGCTCGGACGCGACGACATCGGCTCGATCGAGGCCGGCAAGTGCGCGGATCTGGCCGTCTGGAGAACCGATGTCCTCGAGCTCGGCGGCGCCGAAGACCTCGTCGCGGGCCTCGTCCTCTCGGCCCCACACCGCGTCGATCGGCTCGTCGTCGGCGGGGATGAGATCGTTCGCAGGGGCGCCCTCGTACGAGCGGACGAGGCCGAGATCGCGCGTGACCATCGGACGCAAGCGCGAAGATTCGCCGGATGAGCAACGTTCGCCTACGGCTCACGTTCGCGGAGGAAACCATGTTTCCCCCGCGTGCCCCCTTCTTCCTTAGAGCATGGGGAACCTCCCGGTTCCCCATACCCCTCCACGCTCATGGGCGAGCATGTCGCCCATGAGCGTCTCGCTCTCAACCCATGTGCTTGACACCGCCGCCGGAAAGCCAGCGAGTGGCGTGCGCGTCGAGCTCGCGCGGCAGCACGAGGTCATCGCTGCCGCAGAGACCGACGGCGACGGCCGCATCGGCGAGCTCGCGCGAGATCTGGCGCCAGGCCGCTACGAGCTCGTGTTCTGGCCCCCGTCTCACTTCTTCCCGCGCGTCGAGCTCGAGGTCGAGCTCGTCGAGGGTCACTACCACATCCCCCTGATCGTCTCGCCGTACGGATGCGCGAGCTACCGCGGAAGCTGAGCACGGAAGAGCTCTCAGAGCTCTTCGAAGGCCGCACCGCGCTCGTCGAGCGCCTGGCAGAGATCGACGACCCGCTCGACCGCGCCGACGAGATCCTCGCTGCTCTGAGCCACGAGGAGCAGCGGGAGGCCCTGAACGCGCACCCTGCGATCGGCGCGAAGAAGCTCTCCGCCAGGTCGGCGGCGGAGCAGGGAGCGCCCGGAGACCCGGCCATCCTCACCGAGCTCGCGTACCTGAACCAGGTCTACGAGGAGAAGTTCGGCTTCCGCTTCGTCGTGTTCGTCGCCGGCCGCCCGAAGCGCGAGATCCTCGAGGTGCTGCGCGAGCGGATCGGGCGGACGCTCGAGCAGGAGCTCGACACCGGTTGCCGCGAGCTCGTTGCGATCGCGAGAGACCGATGGACCCGTACCTGAGGGACGTCCTCGACGTCTGCCTGCGGATGCTCCACGTGGTCGCAGGCATCGCCTGGATCGGCGCGTCCTTCTACTTCGTGCGGCTCGACCTCGCGCTGAGGGCGCCGAAGGACCCGAACGACGCGGCGGCTGGTGTCGCGGGGGAGTTCTGGGGCGTTCACGGCGGCGGGCTGTACCACTCGCAGAAGTACCGCCTCGCGCCGGCCGAGATGCCCGAGCCGCTGCACTGGTTCAAATGGGAGGCGTACACGACCTGGCTCTCCGGCTTCGCGCTGATGGTCGTCCTGTACTACTTCGACGCGGACGTACGCCTCGTCGATCCGAGCATCGCGAAGCTCGAAAATTGGGAAGCGATCGTGCTCTCCGTCGGCGGGCTCGCGCTCGGCTGGCTCGTCTACGACGGCCTCTGCCGGACGGTCGGGACGAGGAGCCAGGCGGCGCTGGCCGTTGTCGGCGTCTTCCTGATCGCGGTCACCGCCTGGGCCGCGGGCGAGCTTTTCGCAGCACGAGCCGCGTACCTCGAGGTCGGGGCGATCCTCGGAACGATCATGGTCGCGAACGTCCTGCTTGTGATCATCCCCGCCCACCGGAAGCTCGTCCGGGCGATGGAGGAGAAGCGCGAGCCGGATCCCGCACCGCTCCTGCGCGCGAAGGAGCGCTCGGTGCACAACAACTACCTCACGCTGCCCGTGCTCTTCACGATGCTCGCCGGGCACTTCGCCTTCACCTTCGGCGCGGACGAGGCGTGGCTCGTGCTCGTGCTCGTCGCGGTGCTGACGGCCTTCATCAGAGTGTTCTTCAACCTCTGGCACACCGGGCGCCGGGTGTGGTGGATCCCGGCGGTCACCGTGGTCGGAGTCGTTGCGCTCGCTTTTTGGCTCGAGCCGAACGAGCCCGCCACGGGGTCAGACCCCGGACCTGTCCCGTTTGGGCAGATTCAGAGCGTCATCGAACAGAGGTGCGCCACTTGCCACTCGGGAGCGTCGGCCCCGCTCGGAGTCCGCTTGGAGACGGAGGCGGACATCCGCGCCCGCGTGGACGACATCGGGCGGCAGGCGGTGCAGACGCGTGCCATGCCGCCCGGGAACGCCACGAGTATGACGGACGAGGAGCGCGATCTCCTCGCCGCGTGGATCGCCCAGCAGTAGGGTCCTCCGATGCTCGCGATCGCGGCCGGTGGCTTCCAGTTCGGCGCCGTCCTCGACGAGGAGGCGGCGCCGGCGACGGTCGCCGCATTCCGCCGCCTGCTCCCGCTCGAGTCGCGAATCATCCACGTCCGCTGGTCCGGCGAGGGTGGGTGGATCCCGATGGGCGACCTCGACGTCGGGATCGGCTCCGAGAATGCGACGCGCTACCCGAGCCCGGGCGAGCTCATCTTCTACCCGGGCGGCGTGAGCGAGACCGAGCTTCTGCTCGCATACGGCTACGTCGCTTTCGCGAGCAAGGCGGGCGCGCTCGCCGGCAATCACTTCGCGACGATCGTCGAGGGCAACGAGAATCTCCGCGAGCTCGGCCGCCGGATGCTCTGGGAAGGTGCACAGGAGATCGTGTTCCGGGAGGTCTGACGTGGAGCCGCGCATCAGCCT
>JACCWU010000008.1 GCA_013697465.1 Actinomycetota bacterium
GCCCACCTCGGTGGGCCGCACGCGTATCTGAGAACCTTCCGCTCCGTGGAGCTCCCCCTCTTCTCCATCATCGACACCGTTCGCGAGCTCGGCTGGTCGGGCGCGGTCGAGCTCTTCCGCAACGGCCTGGCGCTGGGAAGCCTGTACGGGCTCATCGCGCTCGGCTACACGATGGTGTACGGGATCCTGAAGCTCCTGAACTTCGCCCACGGCGACGTGTACATGGTGGGGGCGTTCATTGGCTTCGGCATCCTCAGCGCCTTCGGTGGGACGCCGTCGCCGTCGATCGCGCTCCTCCCGCTCGTCGTGCTCATGTTCCTTGCGGGGATGCTCGGCGCCGGCGTCATCGGGGTCGTCATCGAGCGCTTCGCGTACCGCCCTTTGCGAAACGCTCCCCGGATCGCCGTACTGATCAGCGCGCTCGGCGTCTCGTTCTTCCTCCAGAACAGCATGCTGCTGCTCTTCGGCGCGCAGTTCAGGAGCTACGAGTCGTTCCAGCTCGGCGCGTCCAACCCCGACGTCTTCGAGCCCGGGCCGCTCGTCGAGCCCGTCTTCACCGTCGCAGGCGTGAACTTCCAGCTCATCCAGCTCGTGGTGTTCGCGACCACCATCTTCCTGATGATCGCCCTCACGCTCCTCGTCGCCCGGACGAGGCTCGGGAAGGCGATGCGCGCGACCGCGTTCGACCGCGAGGCTGCGGCGATGATGGGGATCGACGTCGACCGCGTCATCGCGTCCACCTTCTTCATCGGCTCCGTGCTCGCGGGGGCGGCGGGCGTCATGTTCGGGCTCATGTTCAGCCAGATCTTCCACTTCATGGGCTTCCTCGCCGGTCTCAAGGGGTTCACCGCCGCGGTCGTCGGCGGCATCGGCAGCATTCCGGGAGCGATGCTCGGCGGGCTGCTCGTCGGGCTCGTCGAGGCCTTCGCCCAGGGATACCTCGGAGGTCAGTGGTCCGACGTGACCGTCTTCGCGATTCTCATCGGGGTCCTCCTCGTCCGGCCGACCGGCCTCCTCGGGGCCCGCGCGATCCAGAAGGTCTGATGGACCGCGACCGCACCGACCTACCTCCGGAGAACGTCGAGCCTGGTCGTCCGCGGGTCGGCGTCGATGAGTGGGTGGCGCAGGTCGACCAGCGGAGGGATCGCCCGACCGGGATCGCGGGTGTGGCCCGCCGGATCGGGGAGGTCGTGACGCCTCCGATCCGGCTCGCGATCGTCGTCGTCCTGGCCGCGCTGGTGCCCTTGTGGCTCGGCGAGGGCGACCTCTTCAACTACGGGATCTTCGTCCTGTTGTACATCCTCCTCGGTCTTGGTCTGAACGTCGTCGTGGGCTTCGCAGGGCTTCTCGACCTCGGTTACGTCGCGTTCTTCGGGTTCGGCGCCTATTTCTATGCGCTTCTCTCCTCGGAGCACTACGGGATTCACTGGCCGGCGATCGTCTCCATCCCTCTCGTCGTCCTCGCGACCTCGCTTCTCGGGCTCGTCCTCGGCATCCCCTCGCGCCGATTGCTCGGCGACTACCTCGCGATCGTTACGCTCTTCTTCGGGCAGGCCTTCGTCGTCTTCGTCAACGCTTCGAACCCTAAGGTCGCCGGCAAGGGACTCACGGGGGGGCCGAACGGGGTCGCCGACATCGATCCCGTGAGCTTCTTCGGGTACGAGTTCACGACGCGGACCCAGCAGTACGCGTTGCTGCTCGCGGCAGGAGTCGTCGTCCTCGTCGGGCTCCACTTCCTGAGCGAGTCGCGAACGGGGCGGGCGCTCCGGGCGCTGCGAGAGGACCCGCTCGCAGCGGAGGCCATGAGCATCCCCGTCAACCGGCTCAAGCTCCTCGCCTTCGGCATCGGCGCCGGGATCGCCGGCTTCACGGGCTGCATGTTCGCAACGCTCCTCACGGCCGTCACGCCGGGAAACTTCGATGTCCCGATCCTCATCACCGTCTACGCGGTGGTCATCCTGGGCGGCTTCGGCAGCCTGAGCGGCGTGATCCTCGGAGCAGTCGTGATCACCGTCTCGTTCCAGTTCCTGGCACCGGAGAACCCTCAGAACAACGCCCGCGTCCTCTTCTACACGATCATCCTCCTCGCTATCGTTCTCGCCGTCCGGTCGTGGTGGCGCCTGCTGCTCGTGCTCGCCGGAACCGTCGGGCTGGGCATCGCCGTACACGCGATCGTCGCCGCCTTCGCCCCCACCTGGACGAGCGGCCAGGCCGTCGAGGCCGGCCGCTTCGGAGATCTCATCAGCGACTGGGTAATCATCCCGCAAGGCCATCCGGACTTCGGCAACGTGGCGTACGTCGCGCTTGTCGTGGCCCTCCTGGTGCTCACGCAGATGCGGCCGACCTACCGGCTCCTCGCGATCCCTGCGGTCGCGTACCTCGCCGCCGTCGTCTGGGAGACGAGCTTCGTGGAGCAGCCGGCCGTCGCGCGCTGGATCCTGTTCGGCGCGCTCCTCGTCGTACTCATGAACGTGCGCCCGCAGGGCCTGCTCGGCACGCCGCGCGTGGAGATCGCGTGAACGGCGAGCAGGCCCCGCTCCTCCAGCTGCGACACGTCGCGAAGTCCTTTGGCGGGCTGCGCGTCGTCTACGACCTGGACCTCGAAGTACGGGACGGCGAGATCGTGAGCCTTATCGGGCCGAACGGCGCGGGCAAGACGACGGTGTTCAATCTCGTCACGGGGATCTACGCGCCGGACGACGGCGAGATCGTCCTCGAGGGTCGTGACATCGCCGGCCTACCGCCGCACAAGATCACGAGGCTCGGCATCGCGCGGACGTTCCAGACGCTTCGCCTCTTCCTGAACATGAGCGTCAAGGAGAACGTGATGGCGGCCGCCTACGGGCACACGAGCTCGACGGTCCTCGAGTCCATGCTGCGACTCCCGCGAGCGCGACGCGAAGAGCGTGAGATCGCGCAGCTCGCGGAGGAGAAGCTCGCCTTTTTTGGGCAGCGCCTCGTCGGCTATCGGTGGGATCAGCCCGCCTACTCGCTCTCGTACGCGAACCGTCGCCGCCTCGAGATCGCGCGTGCGATGGCGACGAAGCCGCGGCTGCTGCTGCTCGACGAGCCGGCGGCCGGGATGAATCCCGTCGAGACCGGGGAAATGACGGAGCTGATCGGCCGGTTGCGGGACGAAGGCGGCTACTCGATCCTGGTGATCGAGCACGACATGCACGTCGTGGAGGGGATCTCGGACCGGGTCGTCGCCCTCGACCACGGCGTGAAGATCGCCGAGGGCTCGTTCGACGCCGTCGCGACCGATCCGCGGGTCGTGGAGGCGTACCTCGGGCTTCGCAAGCGGGCATCGGCATGAGCAACGCCGCCGCGACCGAGCCAGCCGCGCCGCTGCTCCAGCTGAGCGGGATCGACACCTACTACGGCGAGATCCACATCCTCCAGAGCGTCGACCTCCACGTGAAGCACGGGGAGCTCGTGTGCCTCCTCGGAGGGAACGCCTCGGGCAAATCGACGACGCTGAAGACCATCCTCGGGATCGTGAGCCCGCACCTCGGCGCCGTGGTGTACGACGGCAACGACGTCACGCGCACGTCCACGAGCGAGCGGATACGGCGTGGCATGGCCATCGTGCCGGAGAATCGGCGTCTGTTCGGCCCGATGACAGTGCTCGAGAACCTCGAGATGGGCGCGTACCTGCGGCCTCGTGGTGACTTCGAGGAGGATCTCGACCGTGTCTACTCGATCTTTCCACTGCTTGCCGAGCGCCGAGGGCAGCTCGCCGGGACGCTCTCCGGCGGTGAGCAGCAGATGGTCGCGATGGGTCGGGCGCTCATGGCACGTCCGAAGCTCCTGCTTATGGACGAGCCGTCGATGGGGCTCGCGCCGATCCTCGTGGAGCGGAGCTTCGAGATCATCCAGGAGGTGCACCAGGCGGGGGTCGCGATGCTCGTCGTGGAGCAGAACGCGAACGTCTCGCTCTCCATCGCCGACCGCGGCTACGTCCTCTCCACGGGCAGGATCGTGCTGGAAGGCAAGGCGTCCGAGCTCGTCCAACACGACGAGCTGCGAAAGGCGTACCTCGGCCGATGAACGCTTGCAACAGACTGTTGCAAAGTTCCGGCAAGTCGAGGTTGCGAGCGATACGGGGCCTCGAATGAGCGCAAGCAACAGACTCTTGCAAAGTGTCGGCGACGGCGTGCGGGCCCGGTTCCCGATCTTCGAGCACACGACCTACGCGAACTCGTGCTCGCAGGGCGCCCTCTCGCTCGACGTCCGCAAGGCGTACGAGCAGTACCTCGCGGGCTGGGACGAGCACGGGGCTGAGTGGGAGCACTGGGTCGAGCGTGCGGAGTCGGCGCGCGCGACCTTCGCTCGTCTCGTTGTCGCGGAGCCGGACGAGATCGCGGTGACGACC
>JACCWU010000012.1 GCA_013697465.1 Actinomycetota bacterium
CTCAATAGCCGACGGCCGGTGGCGCCGCCGCTTCGTCTCCATGTCTTCGCCGAAGGCCTCTGGCCTCCGCGAGAATGTCTGGTGCGCGCCAGACGAAGAGCGCAATATAGATTGCAGTTCCCGCGCCGATGACGGCGGCGAGACGAAGTGCCGGCGCAACCCCCGCTTCGACAAGAGCCGCGCGGAGTACGGCGGCCGCGACGCCCATCCCCAGAGCTGCCTGTCCGACGCCGGCGAGGGCGCGCAGCGGCCTAAAGAACGAGATCCCGAGAGCATGGACGGTCAGCCACAAGTACAGCGTCTCCAGGACCGTCGAGGCAATCGCGTAGGCGGCAGCAGTCCCGACGATGCCCCACTGCACGCCGACGAGAAATGCAAGTACGTAGAGGACGAGAAAGACGATCGACACCCGAAAGAGCGTGTTCGCCTTGCCCAGTCCCATGAGGATGCTGCCGCTCCAGGCCGAGAGGGCCTGCAGCAGGCCGACCCAGGCGAGGATCTGAACGACCGGCACCGCATCGTCCCATTGCTCACCGAGAACCACCGGGACGAGATCGGGAGCGACGACGATCAAGCCCGCCATCGCGGGCATGCTGAACGCCGCCAGCATCCGAAGCCCGCGAAGCCAGAACTCGGTCATCCGCTCCCGGTCGTGCTGAAGCTGGGAGAAGGCCGGGAACAGCACTTCTCCCACCGGAATTGCGAGTCGTGTCAAAGGGACGAGAACGATCGTGTATGCGATCGTGAACACTCCGAGAGCGGCAGACCCGAGAGCGCGACCGATGATCAGGGGAAGCGCGCTCTCCTGAGCGTAGTAGGTGAGACGCGTCCCGAGAACATTCCCGCCGAATCCGCCGAGCGAGCGTAGGGAGGCGTTCGAGAAGACGAAGCGGGGCCGCCAAGGGGCCGCCAGCCAGACGAAGACGGTCGAGACGACTGCGATCGTCAGCTGCTGGGCGACGAGCGCCCACGGCCCCCAGCCGACGCTCGCGCCCGTGACACCGATCGCTCCGCCAGCGTAGACCCCTGCGATCGTGGACAGCTCGAGGCGACGGAAGTCCATCTCCCTCGTCAAGAGCGCACGCTGTGTCGCCCCGAGTGCCGTCACGATGAAGCTCAGCGAGAGACCCGCTATGAGACCGCGGACGGCAGGCTCGCCGTAGAAGTCGGCGAGCGGTCCCGAAAGAGCGATTCCCATGACAGTAAGCAGCGCCCCCGCCCCCATACCCACCCAGAAGACGGTCGAGCGGTCCCGCTCGTCGATCGAGTGCCGCTGTACGAGCGCGGCTCCGAGGCCCAGATCCGAAAATGCGATGACGAAACCTGTGACGACGAGAGCCATTGCGACCAGCCCGAAGTCCGTCGGTGAGAGCAGCCGGGCGAGGATCAACACAAATCCAATGCGCCCCACCTGAACCACGATCTGCGAGCCGAGCTTCCACGATGTCCCGCGAAGAACGCGCGCTCGGAGAGCGTGGGGGTTGCGCCCGGGCTCGGACCACTTCTCGGTCACCGGAGCCGCCGTCCTGCCCACCAGCCACTGAGCTGCGCGGCGACGCGGAGATACGGCAAAGCAAGGTAGAGAAGCGGTAGGGAAGCCAGTCGCTCGCCGAGCGTCGGATGGACGCCGTGCTCGGCGAGCCAGCGCTTGTCCGGTCCCGCGAGCGACTTACCGAACCGGCGACGGCTGCGGAGCGGCGAGACGATCGGGACCCAAGTGCGGAGCTTGAGCGCCTCGGGCACCTTGCCGTCACGAGTCGCACGTACTCCGTAGCCATGATTGTAGATCCAGAGTGAGCGGAGAAGGGAGCGAGCCCGGGTCCGCACCGGGTGCCAGACGACGGCCTCCGGCGTGTATGTGAGCTTCGCGCCGGCTGTGACGCAGCGCTCGACGAAGTCGAAGTCGCCCTGCTCGGAGATCGTGTCGTCGAAACCCCCCATGCGATCGAAGAGCTCGCGGCGCAGAAACAGATTCGCGGTCTCCGCGTTGGCGTTGCTGACCTGCCGCTCGTGGTCCTTGGTCCCGTCCATGTCGATCAGCGCCCAGACCGTGATCCGATCCGGAACGATGAACCGGAACCTGCCGGCTGCGATGTCCGTGTGCTCGAGCGCGGAAGCGCCTCTCTCGAGCCACTCCGGTTCCGGTCTGCAGTCCGCGTCGCAGAAGGCGAGAACCGGTGCGCGGGACGCGCGGGCGGCCCGATTCCGAGCGGCGTACGAGTTCTGCGGCGGCCCTCTGACGACGCGAATCCAGCCATCGGGTGCGTCGAGGCCCTCACTGCCGCCGTCGACGGACCCGTCGTCTCCGATCACGACCTCGAAGCGCTCGTGCGGGAACGTCTGACGGTCCAAGCACGCGATCAGCTCTGGAAGGTCACGGGCACCGTTCCGGACAGGAACGATCACACTCACGAGAATCCCGGCATCGTTCGCCATGTTCGTCAGTGAACGTTAGAAAGCCCGGCCGTCGGCGAACAGGGTCGTATGGCCAGCTGTCGCGCTGGTCGTGTGAGCAGTAGAGGAAGCCGCGCAGGACAATGCCGCAGCGTTCCCCCCGATGACCCGCTCGAGGAACGACGCGAGGTCTGCGGTCAACCGGCCACGCTCGAGGCGTTCGAGGAGGGAGCTGTTCGGCGCCGGAGCTTCGATGCCGGATTCGGAGCGGGCAATCGTGTCAGCGATCGCATCCTTCATCGCCCCCACGTCCGCGGGCCGACAGAGGTACGCATTCCCGGCTTCCGAAAGCAGATCGCGTGCGTCACCGTCGGGCACGGCAGCGAGAATCGGCCGACGCGCCGCGAGATACTCGTAGGCCTTGCACGGCACGATGGCCACGCGACGACCTTCCGGAAGATCGTGCATCGGCAAGAAGAGCAGGCTCGCCGAGCGCATGAGCTCCACGGCTCGCCCGTGACTGACGAATCCGTGCTCGATCACGAATGGCGCGTCGCCGAGTGCCGCGCGATCCGCGTCGCTCAGCGCGCCCACGAGATGAAGCTCGATGCGCGAGACGAGCTCCGGCCGCTCTCGCAGGAGCGCTCGGATCGCCTCGAGGACGAAGACGTGCGACCTCGTGAGGAGCTCCAACCCCGGCTCGGCCCCGCCCAAGAGTCTGCGGAGGGGGCGGAGACGGCGGTGACGCAGTGCGAAGTCGGTGTGCAGCGATCCCGCATGGACGATCCGCACGATCTCGGATGGTGGAGGCACCGGACCGGCGAAGTCGGCCGCGTCGTAGCCGTTCGGGATCGCGGTGACGTATCCGGGAGCGACCTCCGGAAAGCGCGCTCGCACGCGTGCCTCGGCTTCAGGCGTGTTCATCACGACGCCGTCGGCGGAGGCAAGCGCGTTTCGCATTCGCCGGAGCTCCACGCGACGATGCAGGCCGGTCGGATAGATCATCATCTCGTCGAGGGCCCACGGGTCCTCCAGATCGATGACGAGGGGCTTGCGCAGCAGGCGCGCAGTGCGTAAAGCGGCGCGGGCAGTCGTGTACGGCGCGATCGATGCATACACGAGGTCGGCGTTCCGCCCAACGTCGAGCGCGCACGAGCTCACGGCCTCCTCCCACCATCGTTGCCATCTCGACTGCAGGAAGAGCCAGCGTTCCGCGCGATCCCTCCATCCGGTCGAGAAGCCCGGCTCTGGACTGGGGAGCCGGTGCACCCGAACAGCGGGAGAGGCGTCGTCCTGCATCGTCTCGTCGATCGGGGCCCAGGAGTAGTCGGGCGAGCCGGGCCCGGTCACGACGTCGACTTCCCATCCCAGTCGGGGCAGATAGCGCGCGAGCTTTGCGTTGCGCTGTAC
>JACCWU010000032.1 GCA_013697465.1 Actinomycetota bacterium
GGCTAGGCGCTATTCGGGCCAGAAGTTCTCGAGGTACTCCGCGTCGTCGCTAGAGCCTCCCGGGACCGTCTTCGAGACGATGATGAGCACGGCGTCCTGCGGCTCGTCGTTCCACACGGAGCGCCAGGTCTCAGGGGCGACCCGCACCGTCGTGCCCGCCTCGAGGTCGAGCATGTCGTCTCCCAGCTTGAACTGGAGCTTCCCCGACGCGACGAAGTAGATCTCCTCCTGCTCCTTGTGGCGGTGGCCGTACGACCCCTTGCCTCCGGTGTGCTGGGGCATGCGGCGGTACGTGAACGCGACCTGCTCGGCTTCGAGATCCGAGGTCATCATCCGCATCTCGCCGGGGTAGTCGCCGAGGACATCCGGGACCTCGTCGAGCCGCTTGATCGTGTAATCGCTCATAGAACCTCCGTGTGGTGACTTACGGGACCTTTCGACCGAGCGGCGTGATGCAGTCGCGATATGCCGCACGGCTCTTCGCCTTCGTTCCGAGGTCGTAGCGAGAACCGCCCTTGGACTTGTAGTAGGCCGCCAGCTCGATCCCCGTGCGTTCTTTGAGGAAGCCGCAGATGTAGCGGATGAACGCCGGGAAGTCGCCGCCGGCCAGGCCGAACTCGGGAAACGAATAGCGCTTGCCGCGAGCGCGGGCGAACGCGTAGAGCGCCTCGTTCGCCTCGGCCGAGAAGATGCCGTTGCTCGTGTACATGTCGTTGCCGACGAGGTCGACGTAGCGGTCACCGGGGTAGAAGTTCGTCGCGGCGTTCGCCGGAAGCTTCGGGTTGTCACCGCCGAGCGGGTTCCAGATGATGCGGAGCTTCGAGCGTGGGTTCACGGCGAGGTCGCTGTCGCCTCCGACGAGCGGCGGGAGGCCGAGCCGCCGGAGCGCGGCCTCGATCGCCGACCGCTTGCCTCCGTGGAGGATCACGTACATGCGCGCGAACGCCTTCCGGTACGCCTCCGGGGAGTACTGCGGCCCCTTCGACGTGCCGCTCTCGGTAAAGGCCGCATGGAATGGCCGGTAGTGGTTCATCTCGGCCATGAGCCGGAGATAGACGAGCCCCTCGTGAACCGCGATCCCCTCGCTCAGGGCGATGAGGAACGCGTCACCCTGCCCCCGGGCGATCTGGAGGGGCTTGATCGCCTCGCTCGTGCCGAGAGGCCCTCCCGTCCCGATGTGGACCAGCGGGATCGGCCCGAGGCTCGCGAGGAGGACGGGGATCTTCTTGCCGAAGGTGCGTCCCTGGTCCCAGCTGATGAAGGCTTGCTGAAGCGCCGACCGCTGGCCTGTCTGACCCTGGAAGCGACCGGGATCCCCCGTGATGCCGAGGTAGAGGGAGGAAACGGCCGGCTTTCCCGCACCCGTGGGCGCGAGCGGAACGAGTGCGAGAGCACAGACGGCCGCGACGACGAGCAGGCGCCTCATCGCCGGCGATTATCGCCTACCGGCGGTGTCTCGGTCATTGCGATTCGAGTGGGAGCGCTAGCGGATGCGCCGCGTGAAGGGGTGCCTGAGAGTCGTGCCTTCGGAGCGCACGACGATGGAGCCGATCATCGACCGTCCGGCAGTACCGGGTGGGATCTCCCATCCGCAACGGACGCCCTCCTTCTTGAGAATCCTCTCCTCGAAGTTCTCGAGAGCCCTTCCGGCGACTCTGGCTTTGCATTCGACGTTGCCGGATTGGAGTCGTTTCTCGGACTGACCAGTGTGAACGAACACTGTCAGCGCGTAGTAGAACTTGCGGCCTGCCTCAGGCTGACGCGGCGCCAAGCTGGTGCCGCCGGCCGTCAATGTCACCTTCGGGGCGACGATGCGGGCGCTGAAGAGACGCGTCACCTCGGCGCCACCGTCGGTCGCCCCGATCGAGCCCGTGATGCGCTTGCCGGCTGCCGACGCGGGAATCTCGAACTGGCATGAGACCCGACCGGCGCTCACGACACCGGACCACTCGACCCGCCGTCCGCCTATCCGCCCCGCACAGAACCCGTTCCCGTTCCCATCCCCGTTGAACCGGCCGGCCCATCCCACCCGCACGACGGTGGCGGAGACCGTGAAACGCTCGCCGGGAAGGGGTGGGTTCGGCTGTCGGTTGAGGCTTCTGATCGCGAGCTTCCGGGTCACTGGTGGCCCTATCTTTACCTCGTACGTCCATGTGCCTGTGTTGGGAGCCAAATCGTCGACCGTCGACCCGTCCGCCCGCCTCGCAGTCGACTCGAAGTCGAAGATGGACACGCCACCCAGAGCCGAGCGGTTGAACTCGATCCTCGCTGCGCCGTTCGAATACCCGCCGGCAACAGGTACTGCGGGGACAATGTTATAGAGCCCGTTCGCCTGATCGAAGCGATAGAAACCGATCGAGTTCGTCTCCACAAATACCGCGAACTCGTTCCCCCTTGCGGTTCCTGTCGAGGCGTTGCGATCGGTGTCGAATGCGACGAGGACTTCTTTGTCCGCCGGGAGCGTCTGATGCGACGGGATCTCGATCGCGAACGTGAGCTTTCCCGCGTCGTCGTTCGACACCGTCACGTTCGTAATGTCCATCCCACCCGCGACCACGTCCCCCGCTGGATCTGAGAATCGGGCTGAGTTTGCCGTCACGCCCTCCGTCGAGGCAGGCGACCGGTCGCTCCCGCTCTGAGCCGCCGCTGCCGCCGGCACTACCGCAACGCCCGCGATCAACAGGACGACACCGGCACGGACCGCAGAACACACCCGGCCAATGCTGACGAAATCGCTGGAATGCGTCAAGCGCTACCGCCGCCGGCCCGTCTAGGGTGGTCGTGGTGGATCTGGGTCGGGCTCCGGCTCCGGCTCGGTGGGTTGTGGGTCGGGCTGAGGATCTGGGGTAGGTGGTGTGGGTTTGGCACCTACGACGCGCGTCGCCGGCGACCTCGCAACCCTTCGCGCGACCTTGTTAGAAGCGATCTCTTCGATACGAATCGTGTGGTCGACGTCAACCGATCTCAGCAGGTATGTCCTACCGCTCTCGCCTGCGATCTTGGTGCAGTCGGAACCGCGCGGGTTGCATCGCAGCCAGACGAGGTCGTACGAGAGCCGCTTGGTCCCGCGCCATGTGCCCTTGCGCGCTTCGAGACGTTGGCCTTCCTGGGGCGTTCCGGACAAGCTGGGCAGAGCGACGTTCGAAGGAGGTTTCGGTGCAGCCGCGATAAACGCGGTCGCCTGCGACCTGCTCGTGCCCGACCCCTCTTGGTTGGTTGCCGTGACCACGACGCGAATACGCTGCCCAACGTCGCGTCCAGTCAACCGGTACTCGTCGGAGGTCGCTCCCTTGACGGCGACGCAGTCGCCAGATCTGTTACACCGGAACCATTGATAGCTGAAGCTCGTCGGTGAGTTCCGCCACGAGCCTCGCCGTGCACTCAGCGTGTTGCCTGCTTGGGCCGATCCCGTAGTCGCCGCAGCCGAGGCCGTCGCTGGGACAGTGCTCGGGTCAACTGCGTCGGTTTCTCCTCCGCCGACGAGCGCAAAGGCGGTTACGGCGCCAACACCGAGCACGAGGATCGCCGCCCCCAACACCACCACACGGCGCGGCCCGCGCGCCGCGCCGGCTGGTCGAGCAGCGCGCTGTCGTTCTCGCTCGGCCCTCTGCTGGGCCGTTCGATCTCGTTTTGCTGCGGCCGACAGGCGTTCTCGCTCGGCTCTCTCGTCCGCGACGCGCCGGCGCTCGGACTCCACTATGCGCTCGCGCTCGGCCTCGGCTGCGATGCGCTCCCGCTCGGCCTGCTCCTGCGCAGCGCGCTCCCGCTCGGCCTGCTCCTGCGCTGCGAGCGGCGCCTCGGCTTCGGTGCGCTCCCGCTCAGCCTGTTTCTGCGCCGTGCG
>JACCWU010000057.1 GCA_013697465.1 Actinomycetota bacterium
GCACGGGAAGGTCGAGCTCGGGGAGCTTCTGCCCGGCGGCCAGGCGGCACGCCGCGTCGACGAGGTTGACGCCGATCGCCTTGCTCGCAAAGGGCACGGTCCGCGAGGCACGCGGATTCACCTCGAGCACGTACACGGAGCCGTCCGCGATCGCGAGCTGCACGTTGAGCAGCCCGACGACTCCGAGCGCCGGCCCGAGTCGCTTGACCACGTGCTCCACCTCGAGCGCGGCCGCCAGCGTCAGCGAGGGTGCTGGGAGCACGCACGTGGAGTCGCCGGAGTGGACGCCGGCCTCCTCCACGTGCTGCATGACGGCGGCGATGTAGACGTCCTCACCGTCGCAGAGAGCGTCGACGTCGAGCTCGGTCGCATGCTCCACAAAACGGTCGAGAAGCACGGGTCCGCTGACTGCCGCCATCGCCGCTTCGAGCTGACTTTCGTCGTAGCAGATGCGCATCGCCCGCCCGCCCAGGACGTACGACGGTCGCACGAGCACCGGGTAGCCGATCCCCCGTGCTGCCGCGAGCGCCTCCTCGGTTCCCGACACCGTCGCCCAGGGTGGGCAACGAATGCCGAGCTCGCCGGCGAGCGAGCCGAATCGCTCTCGGTCCTCCGCGAGGTCGATGGCCGCGTGCGGCGTCCCGAGGATCCGGTATCCCGCCTCCTCGATGTGTCGGGCGAGACGAAGCGGAGTCTGCCCTCCGAACTGGGTGACGACGCCGACGGGTTGCTCGCGATCGCAAACGGCGAGGACGGCTTCGGGCGAGAGCGGCTCGAAGTAGAGCCGGTCCGAGGTGTCGTAGTCGGTCGAGACCGTCTCGGGATTGCAGTTCACCATAACGGCCTCGTAGCCGAGCTTCCGGAACGTCTGAGCTGCGTGCACGCAGCAGTAGTCGAACTCGATGCCCTGGCCGATGCGGTTCGGTCCGGATCCGAGGATGACGACGCGCGGCGCGTCTCCGGTCGGCGCTGCCTCGTCTTCCTCGCCCCAGGTCGAGTAGAAGTAGCTCGATCCGGCCTCGACCTCGCCGGCACAGGAGTCGACGCGGCGGTACGCGGGTCGAATGCCCTGCGCGAGCCGCCGGTCGCGTACCTCTTCGCCGTCGACCCCGAGACTCGCGCCGATCGCGTCGTCGCTCCACCCCGCTCGCTTCGCGCGCAGGATGTCTCCCGCCCGGAGCTCGTCGACCGCATGGGCAAGCTGCTCCCCGAACCACGGGTGGACGCCCTCGGGCAGCTCTTGGGGATTCGGCCACGGCGTGGGCGAGTTCGCATCGAGCTCGCGGGAGCCGAACGCCTTCAGAAACGCCTCCGTGAACGTCCTGCCGATTCCCATCGCCTCGCCCACCGACTTCATCTGCGTGCCGAGAGTCGAGTCCGCGCCGGGGAACTTCTCGAACGCGAAGCGCGGGAACTTGACGACCACGTAGTCGAGCGTCGGCTCGAAGCTCGCGGGCGTCGTCTTCGTCAGGTCATTCGGAATCTCGTCGAGCGTGTAGCCGACGGCCAGCTTGGCTGCGACCTTCGCGATCGGATAACCCGTCGCCTTCGACGCGAGAGCGGAGGAGCGGGAGACCCGCGGGTTCATCTCGATGACGCGCAGCTCACCCGTCGAGCGCTGGCGTGCGAACTGGATGTTCGAGCCACCGGTCTCGACGCCGACCGCGCGAACCACCGCAGCCGCGGCGTCCCGCAGCTCCTGGTAGGCCTCGTCGGAGAGCGTCATCTGCGGCGCGACCGTGACCGAGTCCCCCGTGTGCACCCCCATGGGGTCGAGGTTCTCGATCGAGCACACGACGACGACGTTGTCCGCGCGGTCGCGGATCACCTCGAGCTCGAACTCGTCCCAGCCCCGCACGGAATCCTCGACGAGCACCTGCCGGATCGGCGACTCCGCCAGTCCTCTCTCGACCTGCGCGCGCAACGACTCCGCGTCCTCTGCGAAGCCCCCGCCGTGGCCGCCCAGCGTGAAGGCGGGCCTGACCACCACGGGAGTCGCGACGCCGACCAACTGGTCGAGGTCTGTGACGATGACCGAGGAAGGGACCCGCAACCCGCACGATTCGACAGCGCTCTTGAACTCCTCGCGGTCCTCCGCGCGCCGGATCACCTCGACGGGAGCGCCGATGAGCTCGACGCCGAGATCGTCGAGCACCCCGGCTTCGGCGAGGTCGACGGCGAGGTTGAGCGCGGTCTGGCCGCCGAGCGTCGGCAGGAGCGCATCCGGACGCTCTCGCTCGAGGACGGCCGCAACCCCCTGCAGGTCGAGGGGCTCGATGTACGTTCGGTCGGCGAATCCGGGGTCGGTCATGATCGTCGCCGGATTCGAGTTCACGACGATGGTGCGGTATCCGTCCTCTCGCAGCACCTTGAGCGCCTGGCAGCCCGCGTAGTCGAACTCACACGCCTGCCCGATGACGATCGGGCCGGAG
The DNA here is from genome assembly GCA_013697465.1 of Actinomycetota bacterium. Lineage (GTDB taxonomy): Bacteria > Actinomycetota > Thermoleophilia > Gaiellales > Gaiellaceae > GMQP-bins7. Next base: position 2,433 of record JACCWU010000057.1, read on the forward strand.
CCGATGACGCAGATGGTCTCGAGATCCCGCCTAGCCGGCACGGGCCAAGTCCTTCGTCCAACTCTCGAGGATCGGCCACGCGTCGTGCGGCCCGGGCCCGGCCTCGGGGTGGAACTGCACCGAGCGCGCGCGGAGATCGGGAAAGTCGAACCCTTCGACCGTCTCGTCGTAGAGGGAGACGTACGTCGCCTCGTCCGCGGTCGACGGCTCGACCGCGAAGCCGTGGTTCTGACTCGTCACGAGCACGCGACCCGTGCTGCGCTCGAGCACGGGGTGGTTCGCGCCGCGGTGGCCGAACGGGAGCTTGAACGTCGTGTGCCCGGTCGCGATCCCGAGGAGCTGGTGCCCGAGGCAGATGCCCAGGATGGGCACGCGGCCGAGCAGGCTCCGAACGGTCTCGGTCTCGTCGCGCAGCGGCTCGGGGTCGCCGGGACCGTTCGAGAGCACGACACCGTCGAACTCGGCGAGTTGCTCGGCGTCGACGGTGTGTGGGAACACCGTAACGGCGGCACCAGCCTGGGCCAGCCGGCGCAGGATAGACCGCTTCGTCCCGTAGTCCACCACCGCGACTCTCGGTGTCCCGGTGTCGCTGAACACGTAAGGCCCGGGCGTCGAGACCTGGGCGACGAGCGCCTTCCCCTCCATGAGCGGCTGCGCGCGGACCTGCGCGAGAGCCTCCGCCACCGGAAGTTGCGTCTCGTCCGCGACGGCCGCGGCGCGCATGGCTCCCCCATCGCGAAGCCGGAGCACCAGGGCTCGTGTGTCCACGTCGTCGAGCCCGACGATCGCGTTCGAGCGCAACCACTCCGCCCACTCGGGACCTCCCAGGCGGCGCATCACCGCAGCCTTGGCGTGCGGCACGCCCGATTCACCTCTGGCGTCCGAGACGCCGTAGTTCCCGACCATCGGCGCGGTAAAGCAGACGAGCTGCTCCGCATAGCTCGGGTCCGTGACGGTCTCCTGGTAGCCCGTCATCGCAGTGGTGAAGACGGCCTCGCCGAATGCGGTTCCGCCGGCGCCGACCGAGCGGCCGCGGAAGACGGTTCCGTCCTCGAGCGCGAGGTATCCGACGCCGCTCAGGGCTAGCCCTCCCCGGCCACGTGACAACTCGTCACTTGCTGCCCGCTCGTGACGACCGCTCGTCCACGGCGAAGACGAGTCGTCCGTCGGCCACGGTCGAGACGACGCGCCCCCGCAGCGTCTCCCCGAGGAGCCACGAGTTCACGGATCGCGAGCGGAAGCCGTCCTCGCTCACCTGCCAATCGGCATCGAGGTCCAGGGAAATGATGTTCGCGCGCGCGCCCACCTCGATTCGAGGCTCTTCCAAGCCCAGCACGCGAGCGGGCCCGGCCGACATCCGCTCGAGCAGCGTCTCGAGCGTGAGCAGGCCGGTGAGAACAAGGTGGGTGAAGAGAGCCGAGAACGCGGTCTCCAGCCCGGTGACCCCGAACGGCGCCTCCTCGAAGGGCACCTCCTTCTCGTGCCGCGCGTGCGGAGCGTGATCCGTTGCGACCGCGCCGATCGACCCGTCGCGAAGGGCGGAGATCAACGACTGCCGGTCTTCCTCGGCGCGCAGCGGCGGATTCATCTTGGTATTCGGATCGAGAGAGCGCACGGCCTCGTCGACGAGACAGAGATGGTGCGGCGTGACCTCACCCGTTGCCGAGACGCCCACCGCCTGCGCGGCCTGCAGCGAAGCGACGGACTCGCGCGCGGACAGGTGCATGAGGTGCAGCGGGCTGTCCTCGAATGCCGCGAGGGCCAAGTCGCGCCCGACCATGACGCTTTCCGCGACGGACGGGTACGGGCCCAGACCGAGCTCCGCAGCGACGGCACCCTCGTGGACGTGCCCGCCCCGAGAGAGCGCGGGCTCCTCGCAATGGAGGGCGAGCGGCCTGCCCG
>JACCWU010000068.1 GCA_013697465.1 Actinomycetota bacterium
TCTCGCAGCCGAATCGCGGACGCTTCGCGGCGCGCCGAGCCGGTCTCGAGGCGGCGAGCGGCGACTGGGTGCTGCTGCTCGACGCGAGGGTACGGCTTGACCCGCGCTCCCTTCGCTTCGTCCACGACCGTCTCGACGCCGGCGAGCGCGTGTGGAACGGCCACGTCCGAGTGGATACGCGCGGCAATCCGTACGGAGCGTTCTGGAACACCCTCGTCGAGCTCGCCTGGCGCGAGTACTTCGACGATCCGCGCACGACGAGCTTCGACTTGGAGAGCTTCGACCGCTTTCCCAAGGGCACCGGTTGCTTCCTCGCTCCCCGCGAGCTGGTGCTCGCGGCTCTCGCCGAGTTTCGAAGTGCCTACGGCGACCTGCGTCACGCGAACGACGACACGCCACTCATCCGCGCCATCGCCGCGAGCGAGCGCATCAACATCTCGCCCGCATTTGCGTGCGACTACTCGCCGCGGGACACGCTCGGCTCGTTCGTCCGCCACGCGTTTCATCGGGGAGCCGTCTTCCTCGACGGCCACGGCCGCCGCGAGTCACGGTTCTTCGGCGTCGTCGTGGCCTTCTATCCGGTCAGCGCCGGCCTGAGCCTCGTGGCGCTCCAGCGGCCCGGTTACGTCGCGGCGGCGGCCGCGGGGACAGCCGCGCTCGGTGCTGTCGTCGCGGCGGCCACCTCGCGCTCGGTCGCGGACGCCGCCGCCTTTGGTGCGCTTCTTCCCCTGTACGCGGTGGCGCACGGGGCGGGCATGTGGCGAGGGCTCGGGCTCGCCGTCAGCGGTCGAGCCCGCCGAGGCGTCCGCGTGTGATCCTCGTCGTGTTCGGGACGACCGGCGAGCTCATCAAGCTCGCGCCGGTGCTGCTGCGGCTCGAGGAGCGCCGGGCGCCGTTCGTACTCGCCACGACGGGGCAGCAGGTGGAGCAGATCCCGGCGTTCCTCGACCAGCTCGGGTTGCGCCCACCCGATCTCTGGCTCGCGCGCGGCGCGAGCGGTCGCGACCTGCGCGTGAACCGCGACATTCCAGGGTGGCTGTGGTCGGCAACCCACTCCTATGCCCGTCACCGCCGCGGCCTCCGGCGGCAGCTCCTCGCAGGCCCCGGGCGACCTCTCCTCCTCGTGCACGGCGACACGATGACGACGGTTCTCGCCGCCGTGATGGGTCGCGGGCTGCGAGTCTCCGTCGCCCACATCGAGAGCGGTCTCCGCAGCTACGACTACCGGCACCCGTTCCCCGAGGAGCTGAACCGACGGGTGGCATCTGCGATCGCGAGCCTGCATTACGCCCCCGGTGCGTGGGCGGCATCGAACCTCCGGCGAGGGCACGTGGTCGACACAGGCTCGAACACGATCAGGGACAGCTTGGCTCTCGTCCCAACAGGGAGGACGCGGGACTCCCGGGTGCCGAACGGTCCGTACGGCGTCGTGTCGCTGCATCGGTTCGAGCTCCTGAACGACCGCAGGAAGCTCACGCAGACGGTCGAGGCGCTCGCGGAGTCCGCCGAGCGGACGCCGCTCCTCTTCGTCGACCACTCGGTGACGGTTGCGGCGATCGAGCGCTTCGGGCTGGGATGCCTCTTCGACGAGGCTCGCTTCGTACGCCTGCCTCGCCTGCGGTTCTTCGACTTCGTGACGATCGAGCGCTCGGCGGCGTTCGTGGTCACCGACAGCGGTGGCAGTCAGGAGGAATGCTTCTACCTCGACGTGCCGTGTCTCGTGCACCGGCTGCGAACCGAGCGTCGCGAAGGCCTCGGCGAGACCTCTGTCCTCTCGGGACTGCGAGTCGAAGTGCTGCGCGACTTCCTCGCCGACCCGGGCCGCTTCCGCCGCCGCACCGCGCTACCAGCCGCCTCGCCGTCGGACGTCATCGTCCGCGATCTCGAGCGGCGAGGCTTCGCGGCACCGTCGACCTGAGGCCGATCAGAGCCCAGGGTCTGCCGAGACCGGCTCCGCGTGCAACGACGGCTCACCCGAGGCCGCTTCGGCGCGAGGGGCGGACACGACGGGCGCGTCGAGCTCCGACGACGCGGACGGATCCATCTTCACGAGCAAGCGGGAGCGTCCCCGCGGCACCTCGACGAGTACGGAGACGGGTGTTCGTCCGGCGATCTCGAACGGCTGCTCGCCAGCCGTGCCGGCGAGCCGGAGCGTGAGGCGGGAGTCCGGGGCAGGCGTCGCCGAGAGCGTCAAGCGGACGATTCCCGCCTCGGTGGCCGTGAGCTCGAGTACCCCCACTCCGTCGGGAGACACGAGCGCGTAGCCGACCGACCCGCTCGCGTCGCGGCGTGGCGGCGCGAAACCTCCGGTGAGCGTCACGAGCGCGGGCGCAGGCTCCGCGGTGACCCGCCAGACCGACGTGCCGTCGGGCGTTCGGGCTACGAGCTCGTACTCGTCGCCCTCGGCGGGTGGACGCGGACTCACCTCGACGTCCGCCGTGCCCTCGGGGTGCAGGACTACGGCGTTGACGCCGAGAAACGCGAGTGCCGAAGCTGTCCCGGGGGCGCTGGGGTCGAGCAGCATGCGGCGTGCGTCCTCGGCCTGCGTCCCGGTCGGCGCGCCGTTCAGAAGCGACCGGCCGTGGACGCGCTGCCACAGGAGGTACAAGTCGGACGACCCGAGCGGATACTCGGCGAGCACTCCCGCTGGCATTGTCTTGACCGCGGCGTACTCCGGCGGGACCGGAACCGTTCTGAAGCGGGGGTCGGCCGGCTCGATCGTGAGCTCGAGGAGGCTGAAGACGATCGCCGCGCCCGCGAGTGCGGCCGGTGCGCGCGTGCCGTGGCGAGCGAGGGCGCGCCAGCCCGCCTGGAGTCCGAGCGCCGCGAGCGGGACGAGGGCGGCCATCACGAGCACGCTCCAGCGCGAGGGAACGCGGAAAGCCGGAGTGAGCTCCCAGAGCAGCCGCGACGGCATCGCGAGCTCTGTGCCGGCGACCGCCAGCGGGCTCGGCACCGCCATCAGGA
>JACCWU010000069.1 GCA_013697465.1 Actinomycetota bacterium
CTCAAGGGCAACGCGAGCGTGAGCTTCGCGACGGCAAACGGCACGGCCGTCGCACCGGGCGATTACACGGCCGCCACCGGATCGCTCAGCTTCGACCGACGCAACAAGACGCGCACGGTGAGCGTCCGGGTCGTCGGCGACACCGTCGACGAGCTCGACGAGACGTTCCAACTGCAGCTCTCGGGCCCGAGCGGCGCGACCATCGCCGACGGCACAGGAGTCGGGACGATCCTGGACGACGACGACGCGCCGGTCATCGGCCCCAAGATCGCCGCCGCCGGCGACATCGCGTGCGATCCGGCCAGCGGGTCCTACAACGGAGGCCAGGGGACGGCGACCGAGTGCAAGCAACGAGCGACCTCCGATCTCCTCGTCGCAGGCGACTACGCCGCCGTGCTCACGCTCGGGGACAACCAGTATGAGGACGGGGCCTACGACAAGTACACGGCGTCATACGGCCCGTCGTGGGGCCGCGTGAAGTCGGTAACGAAGCCCGCGCCGGGGAACCACGAGTACCAAACCTCGGGCGCGGCCGGGTACTTCCAGTACTTCGGCGCAGCCGCGGGCGATCCGAGCAGGGGCTACTACAGCTTCGACGTCGGCTCCTGGCACCTGATCGCGCTCAACTCGAACTGCGCTTCTGTCGGCGGCTGCGGCGCGGGTTCCGCGCAGGAGCAGTGGTTACGGGCGGATCTGGCCGCGAGCTCGGCCACTTGCACGCTGGCCTATTGGCACCACCCGCGCTTCTCGTCGGGCGAGCACGGGAGCGACTCGACCTACACCGCGTTCTGGCAGGCGCTCTCTGACGCGAACGCCGATCTCGTGCTCGTTGGCCACGACCACGACTACGAGCGCTTCGCGCCACAGAGTCCGAGCGGCGGACTCGACCTCACGCGGGGTCTCCGCCAGTTCGTCGTCGGCACGGGCGGCAAGAACCTGCGCACCTTCCCGACGGTGCGCGCGAACAGCGAGGCTCGCGACGTGACGAGCCACGGGGTTCTCGAGCTCACGCTCGGCGCGAGCGGCTACAGCTGGCGCTTCGTTCCGGCGGTCGGCTCGTTCACCGACACCGGGTCGGCGAGCTGTCACTGAGCTGCTAGCGCGGCCCCGGAACTCCCTTGAACTCGTAGACGAGCGGGTCGCGGCCCGGCTGCACGATCCAGGCTTCGCCGGTCCCTTCGCTCTTGTACGCGGCCCACACGCCCTCGACCACCTCGTGGGGCTGCAAAAGCCGGAAGCCGCGCTCCGTGAGATCGTGTCTGAACCCGTTCGTCGTCAACGCAGTGTCGGCCCAGCCGGGGCAGACCGCCTGGATGCGTATCCCGCGCTCGGCGAGCTGGGGGGCCACCGAGCGCACGAAGCCGACGACGGCGTGCTTCGTCAGGCCGTAGATCGGGTCGTCTGGAATGGCGGTCAGCCCGGCGAGCGACGCGGTCACGATGATCGTGCTTCCCCTGGGCATGACGCGATCGAGCCGGCGCACGCCGAAGACGACACCGTCGACGTTGACGCCCACCGCGCGCCGGTACTGCTGGTCGCTCAGCGTCGCGATCTCACTCTCCCCGGTGATGACGCCAGCGTTCAGACACGCCAGGTCGACCGAGCCGATGTGCTCCCACGCCCTCGGATCGGAGACGTCGAAGCCGTTCACGAGATCGAGCTCCTTGACCTCGAAGCCTTCTTGGCGGAGCTTTCCGACGATCGCCGAGCCGATTCCGCCCGCCGACCCGGTGACCAGCGCCGTCATGGAATGAGAACCACCTTTCCGGTCGTCTTCCGCTCTTCGATGAGCCGGTGTGCGTCGCCCGCCTCGGCGAGTGGAAACTCTGCCCCGACGACCGGACGTACTACGCCGCCTTCCCACAGGCGGAGGACGTCGCGCGCGGCCTGCTCGACGAGATCGGGCCTGAGCGTGGTGAGCCGGCCCAAGTAGAAGCCCTGCACGCCGATGTTGCGACCGACCAGCCAGGCCGGGCTGACGTCCTCCCACAGGCCGCCCGCATACCCGACCGCGATCGCGGAGCCGAGCGGCTTGACGAGCGCGAGCGAGCTCTTGAAGACGTCGCCGCCGACGAGGTCGAAGACGACATCGACCGGCTCCAGCTCGCCGAGACCGTCGTACGTCACCGCCTCGACAGCGCCGAGCGAGCGCGCGAGCTGGAGCTTCTCCTCGCTTCCGACTGCGGCCACGGGCCGGCCGTTGAGCGCGCGTACGATCTGGAGCGCGGCGGTTCCTACCGCGCCAGCCGCGGCGGTGACGAGGACGCGCGCACCGAACCCGACCCGTGCGAGCTCCGTCAGCGGGATCCAGGCCGTGAGGAACGCCATCGGGAAGGCTGCGCCCTCCGCGAAGCTCGCACTCTCGGGGAGCGGAAAGAGCCAGCGCCGCTCGACGGCCACTCGCTCCGCGTAGCCACCTCCGTCTCCTCGGACGAAGCCCATCACCCGCTTACCGTCGATCTCGCCTGCGATCTCGGAGCCGAGAATCGCAGGGAGCTCCGGCATCTGCGGGTACCGCCCGACCCGGATCAGGACGTCGGCAAAGTTGACTCCGCAGGCGCGGACGTCGACGATCGCCTGGCCTTCGACGGCCTCTGGCTCGGGCACCTCCTCGACGACGAGTTGCTCCGGCCCTCCGACCGCCTTCAGGACGACTGCTTGCACCGCTGGGGGTCAGACCCCGGGAAGTGTCCCGGATAGACGTCGAGGGAACAACCGTGCAGGCGTTGCGAGCGCCAGCTCGTCCGAAACGGACCTGTCCTCGGGTCTGACCCCGTTCATCGCCCGGTGAACCGCGGCTCGCGCTTCTCGAGGAATGCGGCGACACCCTCCGCGCCGTCCTCGCTCTCGAGGCAGCGGCGGAAGCCGTCCGCCTCGCGCCGCAACCCCTCCTCGAGCGGGAGGTCGCGCGTGGTCTTCGCGAGCTCACGAAGCACCGCGACCGAAACCGGCGAGCGCTGCGCGATGGTGCGCGCGACGCCTAGCGCCGCTTCCTCGAGCTCCTCGCGCGGCACGACCCGCTCGACGAGCCCCCACTCGTACGCCGTGCGGGCGTCGATGAAATCGCCCGTCATGTTCAGCAGCAGTGCCCGCCCGAGCCCGACGAGCCGTGGCAGCCGCTGCGTGCCGCCGCCTCCCGGGATCAGCCCGAGCTTGATCTCGGGCTGACCGAGCTGTGCGTCCTCCGAGACGACTCGGATGTCGCAGCACATCGCGAGCTCGAGCCCGCCCCCGAGGCAGAAACCATGGATGGCGGCGACAAAGGGCGTACGGCCGGCATCCATGCGCCCGCCGAGCCGTTGGACGCCGCGTGCCGAGCCACTGTCCTCCGTCGCCGCCTCCCGAAGCGTTGGGAACTCGGAGATGTCGGCGCCCGCGACGAAGGCTTTCTCGCCTGCTCCCTTCAGCACGATCGCCCGTACACCGTCGTCGGCGTCAAGCCGTCCCAGCTCGGACTCGAGCTCCTCGAGCAGCGGCGCGGAGAGCGCGTTGACGGGCGGATGGTCGATCGTGACGACGGCGACCGCACCGTCCAGCTCGGTCGAGACGAGGTCGGCCATCTACGCCGTCTCCGCCGGCTGGGCGGATGCGAACTTCTCGCGAAGCGCCGTCTTGCGAAACTTGCCGACGGCGGTCTTCGGGATCTCGTCTACGAACTCGAACCGCTCGGGCAGCCACCACTTGGCGAAGTCGGGAGCAAGGAACTCGCGCAGCTCGTCGTCCGCCGCGGACGCACCTTCCTTCAACACCACAACCGCAAGTGGCCGCTCGGACCACTTCTCGTCGGGAACCGCGATGACCGCTGCCTCGGCGACCGCCGGATGGCCCATGAGCGCGTTCTCGAGCGCCACGGTCGAGATCCATTCCCCGCCTGACTTCACCAGATCCTTCGAGCGGTCTTGGATCTCGATGTAACCGTGCGGCTCGATGGTCACGATGTCGCCGGTCTTGAACCAGCCGTCATCCGTCCAGCGGTCGGCGCCTTCCGGAGTCTCGTAGTACGCGGATGAGACCCAGACGCCGCGTACCTCCAGCTCGCCCATCGCCGCTCCGTCCCAGGGCACGATGCCCTCCGGCCCGCGCGCGCGCATCTCGACGAACGGCGCCGGAGTACCCTGCTTGGCGCGATAGCGGAACTGCTCCTCGTCGGAGAGCGCGCGCTCGCGGCTGGTCAGCTCCGAGACGGTTCCGAGTGGGCACATCTCGGTCATTCCCCAGGCATGGAGGATCCGAAGCCCGTGGCGCTTCTCGAACGCCTCGATCATCGACTGCGGGGCGGCCGAGCCGCCCACCACCATCGCCCGCACGCTCGATGTGTCGTACTTGCCGGGATTGGCGTCGAGCTCGGCGAGGATGCCCATCCAGATCGTGGGTACGCCCGCGGTGATCGTGACCTTCTCCTGCTGAAATGCCTCGAGCAGGCTCTCGCCGTCGAGGAACGGCCCGGGGAAGACCTGCTTTGCGCCGACGAGCGTGCACGTGAACGGGAATCCCCACGCGTTCGCATGAAACATCGGCACGACCGGGAGAGCGGTGTCGTTCTCGGTCACGGAGAGGACGCCCGCCATCGCGGAGGCGAGTGAGTGCAGGGCGATCGCGCGATGCGAGTACAGAGCGCCCTTCGGCTGCCCGGTCGTGCCGCTCGTGTAGCACATCGCCGCCGCGGAGCGCTCGTCGATCTCCCGGTCTGGAAGGTCGCCGGGCTCGGCGCTTGCGAGTAGGTCCTCGTACTCGATCGCCCCGTCCGGCGTGGCCCCGTCCCCGATCGCGATCACGTGCTCGAAGCCGGCTCGCTCGCGGAAGTTCTCGACGAGCGGCCAGAGCACCTTGTCCGCGATCAGAACGCGGTCGCCGGCATGCGTCGCGATGTAGGTCAGGTCGTCCGGATGAAGGCGGAGGTTGAGCGTGTGCGTGACCATGCCGCCAACCGGGACGCCGATGTACGTCTCGAGGTGCTGATAGTGGTTCCACGCGAACGTCGCGACGCGATCGCCGTCACCCATGCCGAGCTCCTTGCGGAGCGCCGCCGCGAGGCGTCGTGCACGGGGCGCGAACTCCGCGTAGGTGTACCGCTGCCAGCTCTTGTCCGGGAGCCGCGTGACGATCTCCTTGTCGCCGAAGAGCTGCTCGCCGCGGCGGAGGATCGCCGGGACGTTCAGCTCGTAGTCCATGATCAGACCGTCCACCTCAGCCTCCTTCTGTGACCGAGACGGGGACCGGGCTCGCGCTCGATCCCGATGTCGAAGCTCCGTCGAGGAGCGTCGCTGCAATGTCCGCGCGGAGCCGCGTGCCTGAAGCGAGGAAGCTCTCGATCCAGAGCGCCCGCTTGTAGAGCCGGTGGAGCTCGTGCTCCCACGTGAAGCCGATGCCGCCGTGGGCCTGGATCGCCGCCTCGCACACGCCCACGGCTGCTTCGGCGGCGTACGCCTTTGCGGCGGCCGCGGCGACGGGCGCCTGCTCGTCGTCCTCGGCGACGCACCAGGCCGCCCAGAGCGAGAGCGAGCGGGCGAGCTCGAGCCGCATGTAGGAGTCCGCGAGCGGGTGCGAGATCGCCTGGTACACGCCGATCGTCTTGCCGAACTGCTCCCGCGTGGTGACGTACTCGAGCGCGTACTCGAGCGCGCGACGCGCGACCCCGCACGCCTCCAGGGCGAGCGCGGCGAGCGCGCGGCGGCGGATCTCCTCGAGCACGCCGGAGTCTGAGAGCCGGAGGCCCGGCTCGCCTCCGCGGAGGACACCCAGGGGCCGCGTCTCGTCGGAGGTCTGGAGGAGCTCCCGGTCCGCGCCTTCGAGCTCGTAGATCCCGTCCCCGCCCACCATCGCGATGCGATCCGCGGTGTCGAGGTCGGTGACGAGCGGCCCGAGCGCGAGCGTCCAGCGCGTCTCCCCGGCGGCGACCTCGGACCGTAGGTCGTCCGGGAGCGCGGGGAGCGCGAGCGCGATCGTCGAGAAGTACGGCCCGTGGTGCAGGGCGCGGCCTAACTCCTCGAAGAGCACAGCCTCCTCGAGGAACGAGAGACCCGCGCCGCCGTCTTCCTCCGAGATCGAGACCCCGGTCCAGCCGAGGTCGGCCAGCTCGCGCCAGCTCGCCTGCGGATGCTCGGCGAGAAACGCGCGCGCTTGCTCGCGCAGATCCTCTTGCTCCGGAGTGAAGGTGAAATCCACTAGCGCGACCTCGGGAGGCCGAGCACGCGCTCGGCGATGATGTTGCGCAGGATCTCGGAGGTGCCGGCCTCGATCGTGTTGCCGCGGCTCCGGAGCTGCTGGTGCTGCCAGTAGCCGCCATAGGGCGCGTTCGCGTCGGCGAGAGGAGCGTCCGGCCCGAGCAGCTCGAGCGCGAGCTTCGTCACGCGCTGGTTCGCCTCCGACCAGACGAGCTTCGCGACTGATCCCTCGGGACCGGGGATCCCGGTCTTCACGAGCTGCGAGAGCGCGCGGGCGTTCGTGAAACGGAGCGCCTGCAGCTCGATCCACTCCTGAGCGACCCGGTCGCGTTGAAGCGGATCGGCGCCGCGGTCGCGGGCGAGGCCGACCAGCTTCTTGATCTGCACCTCGAGCACCGCCTGGAGCGCGAAGCCGAGCGTGCCGCGCTCGTGCAGCAGCGTCGTCATCGCCACCTGCCAGCCGCCGCCGACCTCGCCGAGGACGTTCTCTGCGGGCACCTCGACGCCGGTGAAGAAGATCTCGTTGAACTCTGCCTCGCCGGTGATCTGCCTCAGCGGCCGCACCTCGACACCCGGCGAGTGCATGTCCACGATCAGGTAAGTGAGGCCCGCGTGGCGCGTCGAGTCCGGGTCGTTGCGCGTGAGGAGAAGACACCAGTCGGCGATGTGCGCGAACGACGACCACACCTTCTGGCCGTCGACGACGAAGTGCCCGTCGTCGATTCGCGCACTCGTCCGCACTCCGGCGAGATCGGACCCCGCGCCCGGCTCGGAGAACCCCTGGCACCAGATCTCCTCCGCCGAGAGCGTGGGAGCGAGGTGGCGCGACTTCTGCTCCTCGGTGCCGTGGGCCATGATCGTCGGCCCGGCCATGCCGAGGCCGATCACCCCGATGTGCGGAGGCGCCTCGGCTCGCGCCATCTCCTCGAGGAAGATCGCCTGGTGGGTGTACGGCGCGCCGCCGCCGCCGTACTCCTTCGGCCAGGTCAACCCTGCGTAGCCGGCGTCGTAGAGCGCGCGGCTCCACGCGCGCATCTCCGGCCCCTCGAAGCGCGCCGCCCCGCCGCGGTGCCCCTGGAGGTTGTCGGGGAGGTTCTCCTCGAGCCAAGCCCGCAGCTCGGCCCGAAAAGCGGCCTCCTCAGGCGTGTCGCGCAGATCCATCGGTGCCGATGCTAAAGGCGTGCGAGTGCGCACGTCCATTACAGCGACGCGCTCGCGTAACTTAGAAGGTGTAGAACGTTCGAGCTGTTCGCCCAGAAGCCGCGGCCATTCCGGTTTTGGCACGTCAGTCGTGCGCGGGTACTCGTGCAGGTGAACACCGGTTCTCCCGCTCTTGTCGAGCACGCGTCGGCGAACATCGCGCTCGCGTCACGACAGCGCCAGACAAAACGTGCGGCCGTTGGCAAGCAAACGAAATCCGCCCGGAGTGAAGCCAATGGCCTGCTCCCTGCGCCCGTGGCCACCGCGTCGTCCTTCATCGGCGTGGGCGACGCCGAGTACGAGGCCGTCGGCTGATCGCCAGCACTTGAGAATCGGGGCTGCTGGCCCGAGGTTGTCTCGATCGACTCCGCATCGAATCCCATGCGCAGTTCGGAACAGCGGATGCACGTTAGGTGGGAACCCCGGCGAGTCCCAGAAGATGCGGTAACCGCGCTGGCGTCCGAGCCAGAACGAAAGGCCCTCATAGTGCTTACACGTGACGCCTGCCCGGCGGCTCCAGCATGTGATGACGGCGGCATCGCTCGTGTAGAAGACTTCACCGACGCGTAGCACTCTCTGAGCGGACCCGCGGAATCCTCGGAAGTCGTTCGAGTATCCCTTTCTCACGTCGGTGTCGCCGAACACACCGGTGAAGCGCAGCCAGAAGCCGTCGCTTGGTCTCATGCACAGAAAGGCACCGCTCATGGTGCAGTACGTGGCATTGCCTGGTGTCTTGAACACCCACTGCTCGGTTGACGCAGAGGCTGGCATCACCTGGACGAGCACGGCCACGGCGAGGATCGCGAGTCGCCTCACAGCCTGCTTCTACTAGCTCGCGCGACCTGCTCCGTCAATGGTGTCGTGTGCGGCGTCGCGCAGCCGGCGATGCCGGGGGCGGCAACCGCCGAGCCTTAAGAACCGGTTAGCCGATTGCCAGGGTCGGCTGCGCCCGTTTAGGGTTGTGCGCCGATGGCCCTCCTCGCGGTCCGGGACGTCACGCTCCGCTTCGGAGGCATCGTCGCGCTCGACGGGGTCTCCTTCGACGTCGAGCCAGGCCACATCTCCGGGCTGATCGGCCCGAACGGCGCGGGCAAGACGACGGCGTTCAACGTCATCACGCGCCTGTACAAGCCAGACTCCGGGACGGTCGACTTCGACGGTGAGTCGCTCCTCGGCTCCCCGGCGTACCGGATCGTCCACAAGGGCATCGCGCGCACGTTTCAGAACATCCAGCTGTTCCGCACGATGTCCGTGCTCGAGAACGTGCTCGTGGGGGCGCACTCGCGCGGATGGAGGGCCGGCGAGCAGGAGGCGCTCGAGGCGCTCGACGTCGTCGGGCTGCGCGAGCGCGCCCACTTTCCCGCGGCGGCATTGCCATACGGAACGCAAAAGCGCGTGGAGCTCGCTCGCGCGCTCGTCGCGAAGCCGCGCCTCCTCCTGCTCGACGAGCCGGCGGGCGGGCTGAACCACACCGAGGTGGCCGACCTCGGCGTGTTCGTCACGAAGATCCGCGACGAATTCGAACTCACGGTGCTGCTCGTCGAGCACCACATGAACCTCGTCATGTCGATCTCGGATCATGTGAACGTCCTGAGCTTCGGCCGGAAGATCGCCGACGGCACGCCCGCGGAGGTGCAGGCGGATCCCGCGGTGATCGAGGCCTACCTCGGGAGCGACGAGGAGGCAGAGCCGCCGGCGCAGGACACGGCTCTGGAAGCCGAGGGGCAAGAGTGACCACCCTCCTCGAGCTGGACGACGTCGAGGCGCGTTACGGCCCCGTCCAGGCGCTGCACGGCGTCTCGCTGACGGTCGCCGAGGGAGAGGTCGTCGCGGTGCTCGGGGCGAACGGCGCGGGCAAGACCACGACGCTGCGTGCGATCTCCGGCACGGTCTCACGCAGCGGGGCGATCGAGCTGGGCGGGAAGATGCTCAAAGGGGGCCCGGAGGCCGCCGCCCGCGCGGGAATCGCGCACGTCCCGGAAGGCCGCGGCACCTTCGTCGAGCTGAGCGTGAACGAGAACCTCCGGCTCGGCGCCTACACGCGCCGCGACCGCCGCACCACGAAAGAGGACATCAGCCGCGTCGCCCAGTACTTCCCGTGGATGGAGGACCGCGGCGGCCAGCGCGCCGGAACGCTCTCGGGCGGGGAGCAGCAGATGCTCGCGCTCGGCCGCGCGCTCATGAGCCGCCCGCGGCTGCTCCTCCTCGACGAGCCGTCTCTCGGCCTCGCGCCCATGGTCGTCCGCGAGTTCTTCCGGATCGTGCGCGAGCTCAACGAGAAGGATGGCCTTACGGTGCTCGTCGTCGAGCAGGACGCACGCATCGCGCTGTCGAGCTCGAGCCGCGCGTACGTGCTCGAGGTCGGCCGGGTCGCGCTCTCCGGGGCGAGCGACGCGCTTCGCGACGACGAGTCGGTCCGACGGAGCTACCTGGGCTACTGATGGTCGTCGCCGCCTTCGCCGACTTCATGCAGCAGGTGGTGTCCGGCCTCGCGTCGGGCGGGGTCTACGCGTCGCTCGCGCTTGCCCTCGTGATCATCCATCGCTCGACAGGCGTCATCAACTTCGCGCAGGGCGAGATGGCGACCCTGTGCACGTACATCGCCTGGACGCTCACGGTGAACCACGGCTGGGACTACTGGCCCGCCTTCGTCGTCACACTGCTGTTCTCGTTTGGCTTCGGGGTCGTGACGCACCGGGTCGTGATCCGGCCCGTCGAGCGGGGCAACGTGCTGCGGATCGTCATCGTCACGATCGGGCTCCTGATCGCGATCAACGGCTTCGTCGTCTGGCAGTGGAGCGGAGAGCCGCAGGCGCTTCAGAGCCCGTTCGGATCGGACACGTTCGATGTCGGAGGC
>JACCWU010000186.1 GCA_013697465.1 Actinomycetota bacterium
GTGTAGGGAAGCCGTAGGACGTCGAAGCGCTCCTGCAGCGCCTCGATGCGGAACACCTCGACCTCGCGGCCGCCGACGGCGAGCCGCGAGCGCGCTCCGAAGCTGTCCGGGTGGGCCATCCTCCTCGATTCAAGCAGCTTCGACTGACCCAGCCGCTCGACACCGCGCTCGAGGAGCGTCTTTCGGTCGGGATCGAACTGGCGCACGGCTGCTTCGGCGTATGGGCGCCCGATGCGCCGCGCGTACGCGGCGAACCCCTCGTCACGTACCGGCCGGAGATCCTCTCGGTACGGCTCGAGCACATGCTCCGTGCCGACGTGTCGGGCCGCGTTGAAGAACGCCATGCCGACCCCGGCGGAGACCTCAAGCAAGCTTTGCTGCTCGCGATCCGCCTCGTCGACGAGAGCGTCGTACACGCGTGCGAGCTCCGCGGCGCTCGGCAGGCCGCCAGCGTCCTCCCGGAGATCGGCGAGCGACCGCTTGAGCCCCTCGACCTCGAGCGGCGGGAGGTCGATCAGCCGGGCGCTGGTGCCGCTCGCACCCTCGAGCGCCGCGAGGAGGTCGTCGACGGAGGCAAGCTCGGCGTCCTCGGCGATGACGCCTGCGCCCTTTAGCTCGTCAACGAGCGCGTCCAGGTAGACACGCGTGCCGCGGGTGATGTCGGCCGCACCGGCCAGGAGCCAGAGCGGCGAGAATCCGAATGCTGCGATCGATCCGATCTCGACGACGTTTCCCGCGGTCTTCCTCACCACGAGCTTCTTCGGAGACTGCTCGAACTCTCCCGCGGCGTGCCCGCTTGGGCGCTCAACCCCGCCCACGAGCTCGACGGTGATCCGCAGGAGGTTCTTCGCCGTCGCCTCGTACAGCCGCGAACGGCGGATCAGACGAGGAAGGACGAGCTGCGCCGTCTCGTGCACGGCGCCTCCCCCCGCGGCCGCGATCGACCGGAGAAGGCGCTCGGGGAACGTCAGCACGTAGACGAGTCGTCGTGGCAGGCGGCCGGTCACGGTTACCATGATCGCCGATGGAGGCCGAGAGAATCCGCGTGCTCCTCGAACGGGAGTTTCCCGACGCAGCCGAGCTCTCGGTCGAGGACCGGACCGGAACGGGCGACCACTTTCAGGTGACGGTTTCGAGCGCCGCGTTCGACGGCGTACCGTTGATCGAGCAGCATCGCCGCGTGAACGACGTCCTCGTCGAGCATCTTCGCGACGGCTCCATCCACGAGCTTCGGATCAAGACGAAAGGAACGACATGAAGGAACTGAGAGAGCAGATCGAGGACGTGATCGAGCAGGAGCCGGTCGCGGTCTTCATGAAGGGCACGCCGCAGATGATCATGTGCGGCAACTCGCACCGCGCGCTGAGCGCGCTGCACGCGGCCGGCGCACCGGTCACGACCGTCGACGTTCTCCCGGACCCGCGGATCCGACAGGAGCTTTCGGCGGTCTCGGGGTGGCCGACGATCCCGCAGGTGTTCGTGAAAGGCGAGCTGATCGGGGGCGCGGACATCACCGAGGAGCTGCTCGAGTCGGGCGCGCTGCAGCAGAAGCTGGACCAAGCGCTCGGCACGGACCGGGCTCGAGAGGTCAAAGTCGTCGCACTCGACCTCGAGCGGGTGGCTTAGGCATCTACCTAAGGGTCCAGTTTCATTCTCGGGGTCCTGAGTACGCTCAGAGCGTGGAGGGGGGAACACTAGGAGCGCTGCAGGCGTGGTATGCCGCGCAGTGCGATGGCAACTGGGAGCAGGAGTTCGGGGTCACGATCGAGACCTCGGAGATCTCCGGCTGGGAGCTGCGGGTCGACCTCGTCGACACTCGGCTGTCCGGACGACAGCTGGAGCGCCAGCGCCAGGCGCGCAGCCCGGACGACTGGCTCGAGGTCTGGTGCGACGGCTACACGTTCAAGGCCGTCGGCGGAGTGGACAATCTCGAAGAGCTCTTGACCTCGTTCGCGCGCTTCGCCGAGCGGGTCGAGGCGACCGCCTAGAGCGAGCTCGTTCTACGCGGCGGCGCCGATTCGGTCGGCGAGCTCGCGCGAGATCGCGTGGTCGCCGTTCGTCGTGCGTACGGTGACAGGCCCCGCGAACGGGGCGTGCGCCACGACCTCGACGTCGGATCCGGGCACGAGTCCCAGCTCCTTCAAGTAGCGAAGCAGCTCGGGGTCACCGTCGGGAACACGGGACACCGATGCGCGCTCGCCCGGCTCGAGGTCGACGAGGGTGCGGTCACGGCCGAGTTCGACGCGTAAGTCGGGATCTGGGATCGGATCGCCATGTGGGTCGTGCGTCGGGTATCCGAGCTCCGCGTCGATCTTCGCCTCGAGCTCCTCCGAGAGGGCGTGTTCGAGCCGGTCGGCCTCCGCGTGCACCTGGTCGAGCGACAATCCGAGGCGGTCGGCCAGGTAGCGCTCGAGGAGGCGATGATGGCGAAGGACCTCGAGGGCGCCTCGTCGCCCCTCGTCCGTCAGTGCAACGCCCCGGTACGGGGAGCGTTCTACGAGCCCCAAGTCGGCGAGGCGCTTTGTCATGGCCGTCGCGGAGGGCGCGGTGACTCCCATGCGCGAGGCGAGCGCGGACGTCGTCACGCGTGCCTTCGCCGCCTCGAGTGCGTAAATGGCCTTCAGGTAGTCCTGAACGGCGACGGTGAGGTCCGCGGTTGTCGGCATGCACTTCTGAGGGTACACTGAAAATCGGAATTAGTCATGTCTAAAACTCGACTCTCACGACGCAAGCTTCTCGCCGCGGCCGCGCCTCTCGCGGCCGCGCCGTTCGTCGCGAAGCTTGCGCTCGAGAGCGAGGCCGAGGCTGGTGGCAACGTTCTCGCGAGCCACGTTCGCCCGGACGACGGCGCCGCGCATCTCGTCAGCGGCCGCGGGGCGGCGAGCGGTCACGCGGCGATGTTCGGCGACGAAGCGCCCGCGGTCGGCGGTCCGAACGACCTCGATGCGCTC
Source organism: Actinomycetota bacterium (assembly GCA_013697465.1). Classification (GTDB taxonomy): domain Bacteria; phylum Actinomycetota; class Thermoleophilia; order Gaiellales; family Gaiellaceae; genus GMQP-bins7. The sequence goes on from JACCWU010000186.1 coordinate 2,952, forward strand.
CTGTATCCGCCGCCGGCGCGACCGTACCGTCGCGGGCGTTTGAGCGAGCACGTCCTCACGGCGGTCGACACCGACCTCGAGGTCGCACCAGGAGTCTTCTTCCCCGCGTGGACGTACAACGGCTCCGCACCCGGCCCGGTCGTGCGTGCGACCGAAGGCGACACGCTTCGCGTGCACTTCCGGAACGAGGGGTCGCACCCCCACACGATCCACTTCCACGGGATTCACCCCTCGAACATGGACGGCGTCTTCGAGATCGTCGAGTCGGGCGGCAAGTTCACGTACGAGTTCGAGGCGAGGCCTGCCGGCTTTCATCCGTACCACTGCCACGCGACGCCGCTGAAAAAGCACATCCACAAGGGCCTCTACGGCGCGTTCATCATCGATCCGAAGGAGCCGCGGCCGCCCGCACAGGAGCTCGTGATGGTGATGAACGGCTTCGACACCGACGGGGACGGCGAGAACAACTTCTACACCGTCAACGGGCGCTCGTTCTACTACGCGCGCTATCCGATCCGCGTCAAGCGCTCCGAGCTCGTGCGGATCTACCTCGCGAACCTGACCGAGTTCGACCTCGTCAACTCGCTCCACCTCCACGGAGACTTCTTCCGCTACCAGCCGACCGGCACAGGCGACAACTGGGAGTACACGGACACCGTGATGCAGTGCCAGGGTCAGCGCGGTGTGATCGAGATCCAGTTCGCCAACACCGGCCGCTTCATGTTCCACGCACACCAGTCGGAGTTCGCCGAGCTCGGGTGGATGGGCTTCTTCGAGGTCGTCGACTGATGGAAGCCGGAACGGCGTCGGCTCGGGCATTGCTCGGCTGGCGCCTGTGGGCGCTCGTGCCGGTGCTCGTGCTCGCGCTCGTTGTGGGAGCGGTCTCCATGAGCGGCTCCTGGTTCGCGGACCTGATCGGCCGGAACCCACCGCCCGCGGACGAGTTCGACATTCGCCGCGTCGAGTTCGAGCCGGGCGAGATCCGGATCCTCGTTCGCAACCCCCAGCCGGACGACCTGACGATCGCGAACGTGAACGTCGACGACGCCATCGTCCCGTTCTCGATCGACGGTCCGAGCACTCTCGGCCGCCTCCGCTCGAGCACGATCGTCGTCCCTTACGACTGGGTCGAGGACGACCCGATCGCGGTCGGGGTGACGAGCTCGACGGGAATCCAGACGGTGGAGGAGATCCCCGCCACGGTGGCGACGCCCGAGCCCTCGCTCGACAGCTTCCTCGGGTATGCGCTCATCGGCGTGCTCGT
>JACCWU010000076.1 GCA_013697465.1 Actinomycetota bacterium
GGCTTCGCCAGCGCACGCTTCGCGAGCAGCTCGAGCGCAGGCCGACCGAGGTTCTGCGCAAGGCCGTCAAGGGGATGCTGCCCAAGAACAAGCTCGCCGCGGCTCAGCTGCGCAAGCTGAAGATCTACGCCGGGACGGAGCATCCGCACGCCGCTCAGGCGCCGAAGGACATGATCCTCTCGTGAACGAGATCGCCCAGTACCTCGGCACCGGGAAGCGCAAGACGTCGATCGCACGCGTGATCCTGCGGCCCGGAGACGGCAAGAGTTGGATCAACGGCCGCTCGCTGGAGGAGTACTTCACGCGGCCGGGACACCGGCGCATGGTTCTCGCCCCACTCGAGGTGGCGGGTGCGGAAGGCACCTACGACCTTCGTATCCGGGTGCATGGCGGCGGGATCTCGGGCCAGGCCGGCGCAGTCCGGCACGGCGTCGCCCGCGCCCTCGTCGAGGCCGATCCGGAGCTGCGCATCTCGCTCAAGCGGCAGGGCTTCCTCACGCGTGACGCCCGCATCGTGGAGCGCAAGAAGGCCGGCCTGCACAAGGCTCGCAAGGCTCCGCAGTTCTCGAAGCGGTAGTTTCGGGCGCCGTGCCGCGGCGTTACTTCGGGACTGATGGAGTTCGCGGCGTCGTCGGCGAGGACTTGACGGCGGACCTTGTGGAAAGAATCGGCCGCGCAGCGACGCTCTGGTCCGAAAGGTCCGCTACGAGCGAAAAGGGGTCAGACCCCTGTCATGTCCTCATCGGACGGGACACTCGTGGGTCAGGCCCGGAGCTGGAGGCCGCGATAGCTCGTGGGATCGTCTCCGTCGGAGGCACTGCCGTGCTCGCCGGGGTGCTCCCGACGCCCGCAGTCGCGCTCCTGGCCCAAGACCTCGGCGTCGTGATCTCGGCATCTCACAACCCACCCGAGTACAACGGTGTGAAGCTCTTCCACGGCGACGGCAGCAAGCTCACGGATGAGGAAGAAGAAGTGATCGAGGCGTTGCTCGAAGAACCCGTCTCCGCGCCGACGCGCGGCGGCTCGGTCGAGCAGCTCGAAGGGGCGGGGGAGACATACCTCCGCCACGTGCTCGAGCACTTCGGCCAGGATCTCTCAGGTGTTCGGATCGCCGTCGACTGCGCGAACGGCGCGTTCGCCGGTCTTGCGCCGAAGGCATTCGAGCAACTCGGCGCCGAGGTGCACGCCATCGGCGTCGAGCCCGACGGGACGAACATCAACGTGGGTTGCGGCGCAACCGACCTCGCGGTTCTGAGCCACAAGGTTGTCGAAGCACACTGCGATCTCGGGGTCGCGTTCGATGGGGACGGCGACCGGATGCTGGCGGTGGATGAGCGGGGCGAGCCCGTCGACGGCGACCAGATCCTCGCCATCCTGGCCCTCGCGCTCGGCGTCGACACGGTCGCCGTCACCGTGATGACGAACCTCGGCTTCCATCGGCTCATGGCCGAACACGGCATTCGCGTCGTCACGACTCCGGTGGGCGACCGGTACGTGCTCGAGGCGCTCCGCGCTGAGAGCGCGGTTCTCGGGGGCGAGCAGTCGGGGCACGTCATCTGGCTCCGAGACCACGTCACGGGCGACGGTCTCGCGGCCGCGCTCCTTCTCTGCGGGGCGATTCAAGAGAGAACGCTCGGCGAGGCCGCCTCGGCGCTCGTGCCCTACCCGCAGTCGCAACACAACGTCCACGTAGCGCGCCGGGAGCTTCCGCAACGCGTGTTCGACGAAGCCGATCGCCTCAGCGCTGCGCTCGGCGACAAGGGTCGCGTGCTCGTACGGCTGTCCGGAACGGAGCCTGTCGTCCGTGTGCTCGCCGAGGCGGAGACGCAGGAGGAGGCCAATCGCATCTCTGCTACCATCGCGCGGCTCGTGGACAAGGAGCTCGGCTAAGCCCGACGAAGGGCGCCGCCGGGCTCTTACGTGTTTTTTGGAGGCGTTGCGAAGCAATCGCCTAGCCGAACTGAGTACACCCTGGTCTTGCTCCAGCGGGTAGAGGAAAGGAGACTCAGAGCGTGTGCGGGATCATCGGATACGTCGGATCGCGTGAGTGCAAGCCCCTCCTCGTCCAGGGCCTCGAGCGGCTGGAGTATCGAGGGTACGACTCATCCGGCCTGGCGCTGCTCGAGAACGGCGGCCTCGACTACGTCCGCGCGGTCGGTACCCTCGGGAACCTGAAAGCGCTCGCGGGGACGAACTCGTCCTCGGCGACGACCGGCCTCGGGCACACGCGCTGGGCCACTCACGGTGGCGTCACGGAGGCGAACGCGCACCCGCTTGCCGGGTGCGATCCCGAAAGCGTCTCGATCGTCCTGAACGGGATCGTCGAGAACTACCGCGAGCTGAAGGCGAGCCTCGCGGAGGAGGGGCACACGTTCACGTCCGAGACAGACGCGGAGACCGTCACCCACCTCGTCGAGCGCCACTACCAAGGCGACCTGGTCGAAGCCGTCCGGCTCGCCTTCGGCGAGCTCGAGGGGCACTTTGCGTTCGTGGTCATCCATCGCGAGCACCCCGGCCTCCTCGTCGGCGCTCGGCACCAGGTTCCGCTCGTCGTCGGTCTCGGGCGGGACGAGAACTTCCTCGCCTCCAACGCGTCCGCGTTCCTCCGGGAGACGCGAACCGTGCAGTTTCCCGGCGACGGCGAGATCGTGGCCGTCACGGTTGACGCGGTGCGGTTCCTCCAGGCGGACGGCTCCCCGGTCGAGCACGAGGCGATGGAGCTCGACTGGGACGACGAGGGCGCCGAGAAGGCGGGTTACGAGACGTTCATGCTCAAGGAGATCCACGAGCAACCCGACGCCGTCGCCGAGACGATCGGCGATCGGGTTCGCCATGGAACTCTCGTCCTCGAAGGCCTCGACATGTCCGGCAAGGACGTCAAGGAGCTCCAGCGCATCGTCCTCGTCGCCTGCGGAACGGCGTACCACGCGTGCGTGGTCGGGCGGTACGTGATCGAGGAGTGGGCCCGCATTCCGGTCGAGTTTGACATCGCGTCGGAATGGGTCTACCGCAACCCTGTTATCGACGAGCACACGCTCGTCATCGGGATCTCGCAGTCGGGCGAGACGCGCGACACGATCGAGGCGCTGAAGCTCGCACGGGAGAAGGGCGCGCGCACGGTTGCTATCACGAACATGATGGGCTCGCAGATCACGCGCGAGGTCGACTCCGTGCTCTACACACGCGCCGGTCTCGAGATGTCCGTGGCCTCCTCGAAGACGTTCACCGCACAGGTCGCGCTCCTCTACCTCGTCGCGTTGAAGCTCGCGCAGGTGCGCGAGACGCTGCCCGCGGGCGAGATCGAGTTCATCCTCGACTACGTGTACAAGCTCCCGCGCAAGATCCAGGCCTTCCTCGACGGCGACCACCCGATCGAGGAGATCGCGCAGCGCTACCACGACGCCCATTTCTTCCTCTACCTGGGACGACACATCGGCCTGCCGGTCGCGCTCGAGGGCGCGCTCAAGCTCAAGGAGATCTCGTACATCCCGACCGAGGCGTACTCCGCCGGGGAGATGAAGCACGGGCCGATCGCGCTCCTCGACGCGCAGACGCCGGTCGTCGTCGTCGCGACCAACATCCACGTCTACGACAAGATCGTCTCGAACATCCAGGAGGTGCGAGCTCGCGGGGCGCACGTCATCGCGATCGCGACCGACGGCAATGAGGACATCCAACACCACGCTGACGACGTCATCTACGTCCCGAAGACGCCCGCCTTCCTGCAGGTGGTGCTCGCGATCCTGCCGCTCCAGCTCCTCGCGTACCGCATCGCGCGTCTGCGCGGACACAACGTCGATCAGCCGCGGAACCTCGCGAAGACCGTCACCGTCGAGTAGCGCCCGAGCCGCCTGCTACGGTCGGCCACTTCGTCGTCAGGCCACAGCCAGAGGAGGTACACGATGCGAGGGATCTCGCTCCGGCGCCCGTCGCCGGCGCTGATCGTCGCGTGCGTCGCGCTCGGCGTCGCGCTCGGCGGTACGAGCTATGCAACCGTGTTGAACGTGCCGAGGAACAGCGTTGGCGCTCCCGAGCTGAAGACCGGGGCGGTGACCGCGAAGAAGCTGGCTGCGAACGCGGTGACGTCCGCCAAGGTCCAGAACCGCTCGCTGCTCAGGGCCGACTTCAGGCTGGGTCAGCTCCCAGCCGGGCCGCGGGGTCCCGCCGGGCCGACAGGTCCTGCCGGCGCTCCGGGGTTGAGCGGTGTCGAGCGAATCGAGGTTACGAGCGCGAGCAACTCACTCACCACGCGTACCGCTCAGGTCCAGTGCCCGAGCGGAAAGAGGCTGATCGGTGGCGGTGCGCGCTTGAACGGGACTTTCACGGGCGTCGCGATCCAGACGTCCTTCCCGAACAACGACAACTTCTTCACGGCCAGCGCCCGCGAGGTGGTCGCGACAGCGGGAGGTTGGTCGTTGACGGTCTTCGCGGTGTGCGCGGCCGCCTCCTGACGCTCGAGCCGGTCTCGTAGGGGGAGCCCGGCTCCCCTACGAGGCCGCGGGAGAGGCAGGGCCCGGCGAGTACGCTGGCGGCGTGAAGGGCGACGCGGCTCAGGCGCCTCCGTACAGCACGGCGATCGTGCGTGCACGTCGCCTCCCCGGCGGCCGGGAAGAGGACGATCTCGTCGCCGTCGAGGAGCCGCTCGAGATCCGCATTGGCGGCGAGCCGGTCGCGGTCACGATGCGCACGCCCGGTCACGACGAGGAGCTCGCGCTCGGCTTCTGCCTGACGGAGGGCTTGCAGCCCTTGTTCGCTCGGGTGCCCGACGACCTCGCCGCGAACTCGGTCGAGGTCGATGCGCGCGACTTCGACCCCGAGCGGCTGCGCCGCAACTTCTACACCTCGTCGTCGTGCGGTGTCTGCGGAAAGGGAGCGATCGAGGCGATCAGCGTCGACGCGCCGCGTGTCGAGAGCCGCCTCGAGGTGGCGGAAGCGGTCGCCGCCGCTCTCCCCGACAAGCTGCTCGAGGCCCAGCGTGCCTTCGCCGCGACCGGCGGGCTGCATGCCACCGGGCTCTTTTCCGCGCGCGGCGAGCTCGCCTGCGTCCGGGAGGACGTCGGGCGCCACAACGCGATGGACAAGGTCGTGGGCTGGGCGTTCCTCGAGGATCTCGTGCCGCTTTCCGACCGTGTTCTCTGCGTCAGCGGACGGCTCTCGTTCGAGCTGGTGCAGAAGGCCGCGGTCGCCGGCTGCCCTGTCCTCGTCGCGGTCGGCGCTCCATCCTCGTTGGCGGTCGAGCTCGCTGCCGACCGCGGAGTCACGCTCTGCGGATTCGTCCGCCAGGGCCGCATGACCGTCTACACCGAGCCGTGGCGGATCGTCTAGCGGCGACCGGCGTCCTCCTGCTGGGCGGCGGGTCGACTCGATTCGGCTCGCCGAAGGCGCTGGCGCGCTTTCGCGGCGAGACGCTCGCCGAGCGCGGGTGGCGCGTGCTCGGTGAGGTGTGCGACGAGGTGATCGCGGTGGGCAAGGAGGCTGACGGTCTCGACGTCCCGTTCCCGGTGATCGACGACGGCGTGGAGGAGCGTGCTCCGGTATTCGGAGTGCTCGCCGGACTGCGCGCCGCTGCAAACGACGTCTGCGTGGTGCTGCCCGTCGACTGCCCGCGCGCGTCGCCGGAGCTCCTGCGCCGGCTTGTTGCGGCCGAGTCGGTTCCGCGGACCGGACCGCTTCCCGGCGCATACACCAAGGCGATGCTCCCGGAGCTCGAGCAGCGCATCGCCTACGGCGAGCTCTCGCTCCGAGGCGTCAACGAGCGCACGATCGAGCTCGACGAGCGGCTGCTCACGAACGCGAACACGCGCATGGAGCTCCTCGCAGCCGCGGTCGCCGACTGGGCCGAGGAGCGCGAAGACGTGCGGGCGGCGATCCTCGTCGGCTCGCAGGTGCGCGCCGAGATGCCGGCCGACCGGTTCTCCGACCTCGACGTGATCCTGGTCGTCGACGATCCGGAGCGATACGCCAACGACGCGAGCTGGGTGGAGGAGTTCGGTGTCCCGATCCTCACGTTCCTCGAGCCCACTGCCGTCGGCGACCAGCGCGAGCGCCGGGTCCTCTACGAGACGGGGGAGGACGTCGACTTCCCGCTTATTCCCTTGGCGGCACTCGATCGGCTGGAGTCGAGCGAGAACGCGGGCGACCTCGTGAGGCGTGGCTATCGGGTGCTCACCGACCGGATCGACCTCGAGAGGCGGCTTCGTGAGCTCGCGGCCGCGCGGGAGTCCGACGCCCCCCCGACTCAGCGCGAGCTCACCGAGCTTGCGAGCGACTTCTGGTACCACGCCCTCTGGAGCGCGAAGAAGCTCCGCCGTGGCGAGGTGTTCACGGCACTCGACTGCCTCGACGGATACATGAAGGCGCGGCTCGTAGCGCTCCTCGCCTGGCACGCCCGGGCGGTCGACCCCACCGTGGACACGTGGCATGCGGGGCGCTTCCTCGAGCGCTGGGCCGATCCGGGCGCGCTGGCCGCGCTCGAGTCGGCGTACGCCCGCTACGACCTGCGCGACGTCGCGCGGGCGCTCTGGGCGACGATCGACCTCTTCCAGGGAATCGAGGAGGAGACCGCTGCGCGACTCGGTCTCGCCCTCGAGCTCGACCACCCGGAGCTCCGCCGCCGCATCCGCGAGATCGTTCTCGATCCACGCTGAGGAGAGTTGTGTGGGCGCTCGTCTCCGCCCCGGGGGCTCTGGGCTCGCGCGGCCCGTCGCGGAGGTAGGCTCCCCGCGTGATTCGTGCCTTTGCGCTCGTCGTTCTCGCGATCGCACTGGTCGTCGGTGGCTGCGGAGACGATGACGGCTCCACGGTGACCGACACCGAGACCACGACGACGACCGCGCCTGCGGAGACCGCCGACGTTCGTGTCTACTGGCTCCGCGACGGGAAGGTCTGGCCGGCTGCCCGAGACGTCGACGACAGCGGCGACATCGAGAGTGCCGCGGTCGAAGAGCTCCTCGCCGGCCCGACGGAGCAGGAGGAGACCGAGCTCGAGTTCACGACCGCGATACCCGAGGACGCGGAGAACGCGGAAGTGTCGATCGCCGACGGTGTCGCGACGGTGGAGTTGGACACGGAGCTGCCGGAGGAGCCGCTCGCTCAGCTCGTCTACACGCTGACGCAGTTTTCGACGGTCGAGACGGTCGAGATCCAGGAGCGCAGGCTGACCCGCGCCGACTTCGAGGACCTGACGCCCGCCATCCTCGTCGAGTCGCCCCTCTCCTTCGAGGAAGTGACGAGCCCGTTCACGGCGACCGGCACCGCGAACACGTTCGAGGCCAACTTCCAGTACGAGCTGACCGACACCGACGGACTGATCGTCGACGAGAACTTCGTCACGGCGACGTCGGGAACGGGCACGCGCGGCACGTTCGAGTTCACCACGGATCCCTTCACGGTGAAGTTCGACGGCATCGGCTCGCTGATCGTCTTCGAGGGCTCCGCCCAGGACGGCTCGCGGATCAACCTCGTCGAGATCCCACTCCGGATGAGCAAGTAGGGACGCGCTTAAGCTCCGCCCATGGCGAAGACGGCATGGCGCTGCTCGCAGTGCGGGACGGTCAACGAGGCCGGGGCCCGCGCGTGTCGCGAGTGCGGCAAGTGGCCGAGCCTGTTCGACCTCCAGGACAGTGCGGTGGAGGACGGCCTCGACACGCAAACCGCGACCTACGCCCGCCGGCCGGAGCTCGATCCCGAGGTCTTCGATCCAAGGTCATTCGAACCCGATGTCTCAGAGCCGAATGTCTTGGAACCGAATGTCCTGGAACCCGATGTGTTCGAGACGGAGAGTGACGAGCCCGAAGAGCGGCAGGGCCGCTTCCCGCGCTGGGCGGTCACGGCCGTCTGGGTGGTCGGGATCCTCGTCTGGATCGTCGCGAACGCGCTCGGCGATCGCGGGTAAGGAGCCGTTAGGTCTCTTCGCTATCGCGCTCGCCCGGCGCCATGTGCCCGCCGTCGTCGACGTCGGGTTCGCCCAAGTCGGGCACTCGCTCGACCTCGGGCTCGTCGTGGCGAGTCAGCTCTTCGGGAACCTTCGCTCCCGGGATGCCGGGATCCTGAGGGAGGTCCGGATCCGGTCTCTCCAGCTCACCGCTCATAGACGACCTCCCCGCTCTCGACGGTCAGCAGCTCGCCGTGGCCGACCGCGATCACGAGTCTTCCCTGACGATCGATCTTCATCGCCGTCCCGCTCGTTCCATTCACGCTGACCTGCCGGCCGCGCAGGAAGTCGCGCGAACCGAGGCCTTCGTACACGGCATCGAGGCCGCCATCGAGCCAGTCCGAATAGCGATGGCCCAGATCGTCGACGATCGACGCAAGCAGTTGCTCGCGATCCCACTCGCGGCCGGTGGTCGTACGGAGTGAGCCTGCCCGCTCGGGAAGGTCCTCGCTCCGCTGGTTGACGTTCACGCCGATCCCGAGGACGACGGCGCCGTCGCGCGCCTCGGCGAGGCAGCCGGCGACCTTCATCCGCCTGAGCATGACGTCGTTCGGCCACTTCAGCTGGACGGAGAGCCCTATCGAACGCTCGAGCGTGTCGGCGATCGCGACCCCCGCGACGAGCGAGAGCTCGGGTGCAGGCCGCTCGGCCGGCGGCTTCAGGAGCAGTGAGCAAAGGATGGCCGTGCCCGGCGGCGCTTCCCACGTACGGCCGAGCCGGCCGCGTCCCGCGGTCTGGTAGTCGGCGACTGCGAGCGCGCCTTCCGGCATCGAGGCATCGACGAGGGCCTGCGTCGACTCGCAGGAGCCGACGTCGATGCGCGGTTGGCCGAGCTCTCTAGCGGCCATCGCCGACCGCTTGTGGCGTCGGCTCCACGCGCACCGCGCTGACCTTGTACTCGGGAGTTCCGATCAGCGGGTCGCCGACGTCATGTGTGAGCCAGTTCACCTTCTGCTCGGCGAAGTGGAGCGCCATCCAGACGAGTCCGGGATACACGCGCTCCGAGTAGTGGGCCTCCGCCTCGAGCTCGCCGCGGCGCGACACGAGGCGGGCAAGCTGGCCATGGTCTATGCCGAGTCCTCGCGCGTCGTCGGCATGGATCTCGAAGAATGGCCGCTCTTGCTTGTCGACCACGCCCGGCTCGCGCATGGTCATGTTCGCGGAGTTGTAGTGGTAGAGCGTGCGACCCGTCGTGAGCACGAAGGGATACTCCGAGTCCGGATCCTCGATCGGCGGCTGGTACTCGACGGGGAAGAAGCGTCCTCGCCCGCTGGGGAGCGCCGGCCGGGGCGCGTGCAGGTACGGCGTGCCGGGATGGTCGCGATCGGTGCAGGGCCATTGCATCCCGTTCTCCTCGAGGCGGTCGTACCGGATGCCATACCAGTTGGGAGCGAGGTCGGCGAGCTCATTCCACACCGCCTCGGCGTCCGGATACTCGGGCCACCGCGCCCCGAGGGCCTTGGCCATGAGGAGGACGATCTCGCGATCCACCTTCGCCTCACCCGGAAGCGGCGCCGCCTCGCGCACGCGGCTGATGCGTCTCTCCGTGTTCGTGAACGTCCCGTCCTTCTCCGCGAAGCTGGACGCGGGGAGAACGACGTGCGCGTACTTCCGCGTCGAGTCGTTCAGGAAGATGTCCTGAGACATGAGGAACTCGAGGCCCTCGAGACCTTCCTCGACGTGGCGGGCATTGGGCTCCGTCTGCGCCGGGTTCTCACCGACGAGATAGAGGGCCTTGATGCGCCCGTCGTGGAGCCCCGAGACGATCTGATCGAGGCGATACCCCGGCTTGTCCGGGATCTCGGCGCCCCAGACGTCGGCGAACTTACGCTGGATCTCGGGATCGTCCACCGACTGGTAGCCGGGGAGGTACGAGGGATTCGCACCCGAGTCGTTCAGCCCTTGGACGTTGTTCTGCCCACGCAAGGCGTTGAGGCCTGTCGACTCGTAGCCGAGATGGCCGGTCATGAGCACGAGGTTGGAGAGCGACCAGATGTTGTCCACTCCGCACGCATGCTCGGTGATCCCGAGCGTGTAGAAGATCGCGGCATGGCGCTCGCGTGCGTACTCGCGCGCCGTGGCGCGGATGTCCTCGGCGGGCACGCCGGTGACCTTCTCCGCCTCCTCGGGCGGGTAGCGCAAGACGATCTCGCGCACGGCGTCGAAGTCGTCCGTGAACCCGCGGATGTACTCCTCGTTCTGGAGGCCCTCGGAGAGGATCGTGTGCATCATCGCGTTCAGCAGCCACACGTCCGTCCCCGGGCGCAGCTGGAGGTGCCGTTTGGCGAGCTTCGTCAGCCAGATCTTGCGCGGGTCGGCGACGACGAGAGTCGCGCCCTTGCGCACGGCCTTCTTGATTCGCAACGCCAGCACCGGGTGGGCCTCCGTCGTGTTCGAGCCGATGACGAAGAGGAAGCGGTCGTTCTCGATCTCCGGGATCGAGTTGGTGCTTGCGCCTCTGCCGAACGACCTGACCAGGCCGTAAAGAGTGGGAGCGTGTCAGGTCGACTCGCACGAGTGGACGGAGTTCGTCCCGACCACCGCCCGCGCGAGCTTCTGGATGAGGTAGTTCTCCTCGTTCGTCAGACGGGCGGAGGAGAGGAAGCCCACCGCCTGCGAGCCGTGACGCTCGATGACGCCTCTGAGCCCATCGGCTGCGACCTGCAGCGCGTGCTCCCAAGTGGTCGCATGGAGCTCGCCGTCCTCGCCGCGAACGAGTGGCTGGGTGAGCCGATCCGGATGATGGACGAAGTTGAACGCGAACCGTCCTTTGACGCAGAGGTTCCCCTCGTTCGGCAGGTACTCGTCCTTCGAGGTGACCTTGACGATGTGCTTGGTCTCGGGGTCGAGGTTGAGGTCGATCTGGCAGCCGACGCCGCAGAAGGTGCAGGTCGTCCGCACCTGCTCGAGGGCGCGCTCGGGGCGCTTCGTGCCCTCCTCGAACTTCTCGTAGATGGCGCCGGTCGGGCAGACGGACAGGCATCCGCCGCAGAGCTCGCACTCGGTGTCGAGCCAGGAGAGCCCCCATGTGGGGACGATCCGCGCCTGTCCGCCGCGCCCTTCGAGCGAGAGCGCGGAGCACTGCATGACCTCCTGCGTGTAGCGGACGCAGCGGTTGCAGAGGATGCAGGCGTCCGGGTCGTAGCCCATGAGCCGGTTGCGGTCGTCGTACTCCTCGCGCTTGGCGTCCGGGAGGATCAGCGGAGCCTCGGCGCCGAGCTCGTTCGCGAGGTCGAGGAGCTCGTTCGGTCGGCCGCCGGGCGAAGCGTTCAGGTGCTCCGAGAGCAGCATCTCGGTCAGCGTCCTCTGGAAGTCCGTGATCGCGCCGTTCGTCGACACGACCATCCCCTCGGCCACGCGGGTGGCGCAGGCGGGCATGGGCCTCGGGGACCCCTCGACGTCGACGACGCACATGCGGCAACCTCCGTACGGGTCGAGCTTCGAGTCGTGGCAGAGCGTAGGGATGAACGTGTCGTGGCGCGCGGCGGCGTGGACGAGCAACTCGCCTTCGGGCGCGCTGACGGCACGGCCGTCGAGCGTGAACTCCACCATCGCGGTCACTTTACCTCTGCCTCCTCGCTCTGCTGCGCCCACTCGGCTGTCGTGTTGACGTGTGGGAACGGCGCAGGAGGGACGGCCACTTCGAGGGCGCGGCAGATCGGAGCCCAGCCGTCCTCGGGCCGCCACTCGACGAGACGACCAGGCGCGATCGCGTTGCGCACGTCCTCGTTGTGCCGCTCATACGCCGTCATCGCCGTTGATGCATCGTCCCACCGTTCGCCGATCCGCTCTCGCAGGAGTTCGTGAAAGAGCTCCAGCCAGTCTCCGTACTTGGGAAATGCGTCGAGCCGCGCAACTTCCAGAATGGTCCGGTCTGCGCTTCGCCACCAGGTGGAAGCGTCGTCGCGTTGCGTCAGCACGACGATCGCCTCGGGATTCGCGTCGCCAAGCTCCCTCCAGAAAGCGGATGCCGGCCAATCAACCGTGGCGACGTAGTTGGCGAGAAACCTGTTCCAGTCGGGCGGATCGCCCCGGAGTGCCCGTCGCCAGATCGGCACGTGGTCGAGATTCGCGAACACCTCGTGCATGTGGTAGCAGCGCCCGCCGAGAAGCTGCTCGAGGGCGAGCTGGAGCGACTTCGTCCCTGTTCGCGGAAACCCCGCGCCGATCAGTCGCAGCGTCAATGCGCAGAGCTCGAGCGGGCGCCGTCGAGCGGCGCGAAGAGCTCCGGCCACCAGCGCATCGCGTTCCGCACCGGAATGGGCGATGCCTGCCCGAGCCCGCAGATGGAGGTTTTCTCCATCGCGAGCAGCCACTCGTCGACCTTCTCGCGCGTCATCGCCGCTTCACCGTGCTCGAGCTCCTCGCAGAGATGGTGGAGCGCCCGGTTCCCGATCCGGCAGGGCGTGCACTTCTGGCACGACTCCTCGGCGAAGAAACGCATCGTCTCGGCGAGGAGGCGGAGTGGGGAATAGGAGGCGGGGAACACCTGAACCGCGGCCGAGCCGACCCCCGCCCCGTACTCGCGGAGCGCGTCGCGCGTGAGTGGCGTGTCGAACGCCTCGGGCGGCAGGATCCCGCTCGCCGCACCACCCGGGACGACCGCGCCCACCTCGCCCGCGAATCCGCCCGCGTGCTCCTCCACCAGCTCGCGCGTCGTGATCCCGCTCGGCGCCTCGTAGCAACCGGGCGCGCCGACGGCTCCGGATACGGACCACAGCCGCGTCCCCACTGTCCCTCTCCTCCCGAGCGAGGCCCACCAGTCTCCGCCCTTGACGAGGATCGCCGGGATGTGTGCCAGCGTCTCGACGTTGTTGATCAGAGTCGGCCGGCCGAGATATCCCACCTGCGCGGGAAACGGAGGCCGGAGCCGGGGCATCGCCCGGCGGCCCTCCATCGACTCGAGCATCGCCGTTTCCTCGCCCGCGATGTAGGCGCCCGCCCCGATCACGAGCTCGAGCGAGCGCCCGTCGAGGAGCCCCGCGACCCTGAACTCCTCGATTGCGTCGAGCAGCCGACGCTGCGCTGTCGCGTACTCCTCGCGGAGGTAGATGTATCCCTCTTCGGCCTCGGCGAAGCGCATCGCGATCAAGACGCCCTCGACGAAGAGGTGCGGCCGAAGCTCCATGACGTAGCGGTCCTTGATCGTCCCCGGCTCGCCCTCGTCCGCGTTGACGACGACGTAGCGGGGTCCGGGCTCGCGCGAGACCGCCTCCCACTTGACGCCGGTCGGGAACCCGGCCCCGCCGAAGCCGGTGATGCCCGAAGCCTTGAGCTCTCCGATGACGCGGTCTGTCGCAAGCGAGTCTCGCAGGGGCTCCAGCCCACCTCGCGCCGCGTAGTCGGCGATGGTCTCGTCGCGGCGGCCGAGTCCGATCGCCGGGCCCTCGTTCGTCGAGTGCGTCACCGCCGGGACGATCTCGTCGCCTCTCGTCTGTACGGGCGCAAGGTCGCAGTGGCCGAGACAGGCGACCTCGATCGCGTCGGGATGCTGCGCGAGCAGATCGCGAGCGCCGAAGCAGTCGCACACAGGCCCCGTGCAGATGCGGTGGGCGCCCGCCGGTACCTGCAGGAACGAATAGAAGGACACGACCTCGTGCACCTCTCCACGTCTGATGTTCATGTGGTCGGCGAGGGCGTCCGAGAGCTCGGGAGTGATCGGTCCCACCTCTCGCCGAACACGGCCTAGGTTGTCCAGCAGGCGCGTGCGCGCCGTCGGAAGCCGAGGAAGGAGCGCGACGAGCCTCACCGCATCCATTCGTGTGAGTCTACGGACGAGCAGCCAGCGCGGCGTTTCCGCAAACGGGTGCGCCGAAAGCCAAGTTACAACTTGTAACTATCTGCGAGAACAGCCGAGCTAGCAGGGAGAAGAGGTGGCTCGGGGCGCAAGTTACAACTTGTAACTTGGCTCTCTGCGTCGGCCGTCAGCCGTCAGCCGTCGTCGGTCACGGGGCCACGGAGCTTCTTGGCGCGGGAGCGCCGCTTCTTCCCTTCGAGCCGCCGCTCGCGTGCTCCGGCGGTCGGCTTCGTGGGCACTCGCCTCCGCGGGACCGCGAGGGCCGCGCGGAGCTTCTCCACGAGCCGTGCGACTGCGAGCTCGCGGTTCCGTAGCTGGCTCCGCTCGTCCTGCGCGACCGCTCGCAGCACCGGTCCCGCCCGCGCGACGACTCGCCGTTTCTGGACGTCGCCGAGCGCGGCGGATCTCTCGACGTCGAACACCGCCTCGACGCGCGTCGACGACTTCTGAGCGTGCTGGCCGCCCGGGCCGCTCGATCGAGAGACCCTGATCTCGACTTCCGAAAGCGGGAGGAGGACAGAGCGCGTGACCCGAATTTCCCGCTCCGGCGCCGGCGAAGCCGGCATCTCCGCTCTTGAGTCGCCTCCGTCGAGCCTACGGCTCATAGACTCACGCTCCATGGCCGACATTCTGCTCGACATCGACGGCGTGCTCCACGTATCCGGCGAACCGATCCCCGGCGCTGCGGATGCGGTCGCCGAGCTGCGCAGCGCGGGCCACGGGCTGCGGTTCGTGTCGAACAACTCGACGCTGCCCAGCTCCGTGCTCGCGGAAGAGCTTCGAGCGATGGGATTCGCGATCGAGGACTCGGAGCTCCAGACCACACCTGCCGCGGCGGCGCGCGTGCTCGCGGGAAAGCGCGTTCTCGCGCTGGTCATGGCGGCGGTCGTCCCCGATCTCGGCGCGCTCGAGCTGGTCGGGGATCACGCGGAGGCGGTTCTGATCGGAGGCTGCGACGAGACGCTCGAGCCCAACCAGGTGTTCAGCTACATGAACCTCGCCCGCGCGTTCGCCGAGATCCAGGCGGGTGCTGCCTTGTTCTGTCTCCACAAGAACAAGTGGTGGCAGACGAAGCGTGGCCCGCTCCTCGACGCGGGCGCCTTCGTTGCGGGGCTCGAGTACGCGACGGGAGTCGACGCGACCGTGCTCGGCAAACCCAGCCCGTCCTACTTCGCGGCCGCGCTCGACGCTTTGGACGCCGAACCCGAGCGCACCTGGCTCGTTACGGACGACGTGGAAGAGGACGTCCCCGGCGCGCGGCTCTTCGGGATGCGGACCGTCCTCGTCCGAACCGGCAAGTTCCGCCCCGAAACGCTCGAGCGGGCACAGACCTCCCCGGACATCGTCGTCTCCTCGCTCGCACAGTTCCCGGCTCTGCTCCTGGAGGACTTGACGGGCGGCTGGCAGGCTTGAAGGTCGGAGTCGACATCATCGAGATCGAGCGAATTCGGCGCGCGCTTTCGCGAGACGGCTTCCGCGAGCGGTGCTTCACCGACGCCGAGCGCGCGTACTGCGACTCTCGGCACGACCCCGCGCAGAGCTACGCCGCCCGCTTCGCGGGGAAGGAAGCCGTCGGGAAGGCGCTCGGCTGCGGCATCCGCTTCACCTGGAAAGACGTCGAGATCGTGGGTCGGCCGAAGCCCGGCGTTCGCCTGACTGGCCGGACAGCAGCGTTCGCCGAGAAGGTGAGTGCGGGCGCGATCGACCTCTCGATGACGCACTCGCGGGAGATCGCCGCGGCGATCTGCGTCGTCGCCGCTCGCGAGTAGCCGAGCGCGGCACGTGCTCGACCCCCTGTACACCGCCGCCGAGATGCGCGCCGTGGAGGAGCGCTACCCCGGCTATCCAGACACGATCCCCGAGCTCATGGAGCGTGCGGGCGCGGCTGTCGCGCGCGAGGCGATGCGGTCGTTCTCGGACGCACGCCGCTTCGCCTGCGTCTGCGGCGGCGGCTCGAACGGGGGCGACGGGCGCGTCGCCGCTCGCGTGCTGCGCGAGGCGGGACACGAGGCGGACGAGGCGACCGACCTCGAGGGCTATGACGTCGTCGTCGACGCGCTCCTCGGCACCGGGCTTCACGGCGAGCCTCGGGCCGAGAGCGCGGAGCTCATACGACGCATCAACACCACTTCCGTTCCGGTCGTCTCGGTCGACATCCCGTCGGGCGTCGACGCCTCGACCGGGGAAGTTGCGACGGACGCGGTCGAGGCCGAGCTCACGGTCACTTTCCACGCGCTCAAGGTCGGGCTCGCGGTCGCTCCAGGACGCTTCCATGCCGGCCGCGTCGTCGTCGCCGACATCGGCCTCGAGCACGCCCCGACCGAGCATGCGCGTGCCAGGCGCGAGCTGCTCGAGCTCGTACCGCGTCGCTCGCCTCGGGACACGAAGTACACGGCGGGCTCGGTTCTCGTCGTCGGAGGACAGCCGGGAATGACCGGAGCCGTCTGCCTCGCCGGGCTCGCCGCGCTACGCGCGGACGCAGGTTACGTCACTCTCGCAGTCCCATACGAGTCGCTTCCCGTCGTCGAGTCCGTCGCCCTCGAACCGGTCAAGATCGGGTGGAGCGACGACGACGCCGCAGCAGTGATCGGCGAAGCCGCCGAACGGGCGGGCGCCGTCGCGATCGGGCCCGGGCTCGGGCGCGGCGACGGCCGCCGAGCGCTCGTGCGCGGTCTGCTCGAGCGCGTCGACCTGCCAGTGGTTGTCGACGCCGACGGCCTCTTCGAACTCGAGCCCGTCGAACGTGCTGCCCCTCTCGTCCTGACGCCACACGCTGGAGAGCTCGCGCGGCTGCTCGGCGCGGACACCGAGTGGGTGGGCGCTCACCGGCTCGAGGCGGCGCGCTCTGTCGCCGAGCGCTTCGGTGCGGTCGTGCTCCTGAAGGGGCCGGACACCATCGTGGTCGCGCCGGGGGAAGGCGCAATCGTCTGCGATCTCGGGCCGCCTGCGCTCGCGACCGCGGGAACGGGGGACGTCTTGACCGGAATCGTGGCGTCGTTCCTCGCGAAGGGTGTGGAGCCGCGCCTCGCGGCGGCCGCCGCTGCGGTCGCCCACGCTCGGGCCGGGGAGCTGGCGCCGCACCGCGCCGGGCTCGTCGCAAGCGATCTTCTCGCGACGCTCCCGGACGCGCTCGAGGAGTAACCGCGCTCGCTGGGGCGCGTCCCGGAGAATAGATCCATGGACCGGTCCAGCTTCACCCTCGACCTCGGTGCGATTCGCCGGAATGCGGCGACGCTCCTGCGTGCGGCCGAAGGCGCGGAGCTCTGGGCGGTCGTGAAAGCGGACGGATACGGGCACGGGGCGGTCGACGTCTCTCGCGCCGCGCTCGCCGCGGGCGCACGCGCCCTGTGCGTGACCACCGTGCGGGAGGCGCTTGCACTCCGCGGCGAGCGTGCACTCGACGACGCGGCGATCCTCGTGCTGGGACCCGTGAGCGACCACGACGTGGCCGACGCGCGGTCTGCGAGTCTCCAGCTAGTCGTCGGCGGCGGGCCCGTCCCCGAGGACGTTCCCGTTCACCTGAAGCTCGACACCGGAATGGGCCGCTGGGGACTCTCGGAGCTGCCGTCGCCCGGCCGCGACGTCGTCGGGGTCATGAGCCATCTCGCTGCCGCAGAGTCGGATGCCGAGTTCACCGCGCTGCAGATCGACCGCTTCCGCAAGGCCACCGCGGATCTCGACGACGCGCTC
>JACCWU010000089.1 GCA_013697465.1 Actinomycetota bacterium
GAACGAGTCACCTTGCGTGTCGATCTCTCGCCCGCCGTGCGCCTCGAAGCACTCGCGCAGGATGCGCTGGTGATCCGAGAGGACGGTGTCGTACAGCCGGCCGACCTGCTTCAGGAGCCGCGTCGACCCTTCGATATCGGTGAAGAGAAACGTGACGGTGCCGGTCGGCAGTTCAGCCATCCCTCACCCTTTCCGCAGTTGGGCAATCCTATGCCCAGCACCGCGCAGGCCGCCACGTGCTCTTCGAGCGACTGCTCACGGCGGCGTGACTTCGCGGGGCCATCTCCCGGCGCGCCAATCACACGGCCGGCGAGCCGACGCTACAGCTTGTCGTAGATGCCGAGACCCGTTTCGGGGTCGAAGAAGTGCAGACGCGTAACGTCTACCTCGAGCTCGAGCGACTGCCGCTCCCGGGCTTGGGTCTCTCGCTCGAGGCGAGCGACGAACGAGATCCCCGCCCCGCGAGCACGCTCCGCGGCCAGCCTGGCCTCCGCATCTTCCGGTGCATCGGTCACGAGAGCCTCGACTACCTCCTTGGAGGCGACAGGCTCCCCGGGAACGTTGAAGTGAACGTAGACCTCGGAACCCATGTCCTCGCGGATGTCGCACACGATGGACAATCCCCGACCCTCGCTCCTCTCGCCGGCGAGAGCGGCGTCCTCCATGTCCTCCGGACGGATTCCCATGACGACCTGGCGGCCCTCGAAGCCAGACAGCGCTGGACGGCGTTCTGCCATCGACGGCTCGAGCCGCAGCCGGTGGTCGCCGAAGCTCACCCACATGTCTCCGTCCGACCGGGTGATGTCCGCCATCACCACGTTCATCGCGGGAGAGCCGATGAACTCGGCGACGAAGAGGTTCCGGGGACGTTCGTAGAGCACTTGCGGAACGTCGACCTGCTGCAAGAGGCCGCCTCTCATCACCGCGACGCGATCGCCCATCGTCATCGCCTCGGTCTGGTCGTGGGTGACGTAGACGGTCGTCACGCTCAGGTCTCGCTGTAGACGCGCGATCTCCGCACGCATCTCGACGCGAAGCTTGGCGTCCAGGTTCGAGAGCGGCTCGTCCATCAGGAACGCCTGCGGCTGGCGGACGATCGCGCGACCCATGGCGACGCGCTGCCGTTGCCCACCGGAGAGCGTCCGCGGCTTTTTCTTCAGCGCGTCGGTGAGGCCGAGGACGACCGCCGCCTCGCGCACGCGGCTCTCGATTTCCCGCCGGGGGACGCCGCGCATCTTGAGCGCGAAGCCCATGTTGTCCAGCGCGTTCATGTGCGGATAGAGCGCGTAGTTCTGGAACACCATCGCGATGTCGCGGTCCTTCGGAGGTAGATCGTTGACGACGTTGCCTTCGATCTTCACCGTCCCGGAGGTAATCGTCTCCAGGCCGGCGATCATCCGCAGAGCCGTTGTCTTGCCACAGCCGGACGGCCCCACGAAGACGACGAACTCCCCATCGCCTATCTCGAGGTCGAGGCCCGTCAGCGCCTCTGTCCCGTCGGGGTAGACCTTCGTCAGCTTGTCAAGTGTGATCTCCGCCACGCCGTCCTCCCGGAAACTATTAGCATCGCACGAGTCGGATGGAGGCCGAGTCCGCTGCCGGAGGGGCGCCGAGCACACGTCGTTGGCGACATGCGCTCGAAGATCGCCGCGTTCTCGCGCCGCTGCTGATCGCACCGGCGGTCATTTTCATCGTGCTCGTCGTCGGCCTCCCGTTCGGCTGGGCGATCTACCTGAGCCTGACGGACGCGATCGGCGGCTCACTGAGCGGGAACTGGGTTGGCTTCGACAACTTCACGAATGCCTGGTCGGACGACAACTTCCAGAAGGCGCTTCGCAACACGCTGATCTTCACATTCGCTTCCCAGATCATCGTCGTGATCGGGGCAGCGATTCTGTCCGCCTTTCTCGTCCGAGACTTCCGCGGCAGGTGGATCGTTCGCTTCCTCATCGTGCTGCCGTGGGCCGCACCGGTCGTCCTCTCGACGATCACGTGGCTCTGGATCCTCGACTCGCTCTACAGCGTCCTGAACTGGACGCTCGACAGGCTCCATCTGGACAACGCGCTCGTCTGGCTCTTCGACGTCACGCGCTTCGAGGAGGGGGCGCAGGTGCCGCTCCAGTGGCTCGGGCGGCCGAACCTGGCTCTTGCCGCGATCACACTCGTCCACGCGTGGCGCATCCTTCCGTTCGCAGTGGTCATCTTCATCGCCGGCCGTGCGTCGATCCCGAACGAGGTCGAAGACGCGTCGAAGATCGACGGCGCGACCGGGCTGAAGAAGCTCTGGTACGTCGACCTCCCGCTGCAGCTTCCGATCGCGCTCGTGGCGGTGCTCTTCGGGATCGTCTTCACCGCCGGAGACTTCGCAGTCGTCTACATCCTCACCGCGGGGGGACCGTTCAACTCGACGCAGGTGCTGCCGACCTGGGCCTTCCAGATCGGGATCAACTCCGGCTCCCTGGGCGAGGGGGCCGCCATCTCGCTCTACCTCTTCCCACTTCTCGTCGTCGTCACCGTCGCGATGCTCTTCTTCGCGCGCCGGGCCCAGGTGAGCTAATGAGAGAGCTGACTTCATGACGTGGCGCCAGAAGGGGCTGACGTACCTCGTCGTCGGGCCGTTCGCGATCGTTCTCGCGTTCCCGTTCTACCTCGCGCTGGTGACGATGTTCAGAACCGACGCCGACCTTGCCATCCAGACACACACGCCGTACGTCGTAAACGACGCGGAAGGGAAGCTCCACTGGGACTTCTGGAACGACGCCACCACTGAGCACGTCGGTTTTCTCTTCAACGACACGAACTACCCGCAGTGGCTCCTGAACACGCTCCTCGTCGGCGCTGCCGTCGTCGCCATCACGCTGCTCCTGGCGATGCCGGCCGGTTATGCGCTCGCGCGGCTCGCCGGCGGATGGGGACAGAGCGCGGGGATAGGCATCTTCCTCGTCTATCTCATTCCACCGACGCTGCTGTTTCTGCCGCTCTCCCGGATCGTCACCAACCTCGACCTGAAGGACTCGCTGTGGGCACTCATCCTCGTCTACCCATCCTTCACGATCCCGTTCGCGACGTGGCTCCTGATGGGGTTCTTCAAGACGATTCCGCAGGAGCTCGAGGACGCAGCGCTCGTCGACGGCTGCTCACGGCTCAAGGCGCTCTACCGGATCGTTCTCCCCATCTCGCTCCCGGGCATCCTCACCGTCGTGATCTTCACGTTCTCGCTCTGCGTCAACGAGTTCATCTACGCGTTCACGTTCATCTCGTCCTCCGAGCAGCGAACCGTCTCGGCGGGAATCCCGAACGACCTCATCCGCGGGGACGTCTTCTTCTGGCAGTCGCTCTTGGCGGCGACGCTCATCCCGTCGATCCCACTTGCGCTCCTCTACAACGCATTTCTCGACCGCTTCATCAAGGGCTTTACAGGCGGCGCTTTCAGGTAGAGAATCGAGGCGAGAAGAAAGGAGGTCACGGTGTCAGAAGCTTCAGACGAGTTCGAGGCCCACAACTCGCCGCTGACCCGCAGCGACCTGGTGAAGAGGGCGGGGGCTGCTGCGTTCGCCGTCAGCATGTTCGGCGCCCTCCCGGAGAAAGCCCTCGGCTTCTACGGTCCGCTGCGCTTCAAGAACAAGCAACTCTCCGGCGAGCTCCGCATCATGACGTGGGCCCACTTCGTCCCGGCCTACGACGTGTGGCTCGACCAGACGTACGCCAAGCAATGGGGCGAGGCGAACGACGTCGAGGTCAAGATCGACCACATCAACAACGCGCTGCTCTTCAGCACGGGGTCGGCGGAGGTGGCGGCTCAGAGCGGCCACGACCTCTTCTGGTTCATCTCTCCGCCGTCGTCGTTCCAGAAGCAGGTCCTGCCCGTCAACGACCTCGTCCAGGAGGTCACGAAGAAGCTCGGGCCGATGTCGAAGGTGGCCAAGAAGAGCACGTATAACCCGAGGACGAAGAAGTTCTTCGGCTTCCCCGAGACCTACGCGCCCGACCCGGTGCAGTACCGGAAGAGCTATCTGCAGGAAGCCGGCGTGAGCCTGAACACCTGGGAGGACGTGCGCAAGGGAGCCGCGAAGCTCAAGCAGATCGGCCACCCGGTCGGTCTCGGCATGTCGAACGAGATCGACTCGAACATGCTGCTCACCTCACTCCTCTACTGCTACGGCGGCTTCATCCAGAACGAGGAGAACAGGATCGTCTTCGGGCAGGGCTCGAACAGAAAGGGCGCGATCGAGGCGCTGGAGGTCATGCGGGACATCTACCGCAACGGCATGACCGACGAGGTATTCGCCTGGACCGCAGCATCCAACAACCAGGCCTTCCTCGCCGGCAGGCTCTCGATGGCGCTGAACGCGATCTCGATCGTGCGCTCCGCAGAGAAGTCCGGCAACCAGGTGCTCGCAGACGACACCTGGCTCGCGTCCATCCCACGGGGTCCCGTGATGCGCCTGGGGAACGAGCACGTCATGGGCGTCTACGTCATCTGGAAGTTCGCGAAGAACAAGGAAGCGGCGAGGAAGTACCTCATCGACCAGCAGCTCAACTACCGGCCGCACTTCGTTCGCAGCGAGTACTACAACTTCCCACCGTGGACGGGAGCGATCAAGGGCGGGTTCGAGACCATCCGCAAGATGGCCGCGCAAGACACGCACAAGCCGAAGGGGAAGTACACGGTCCTGACGACGATCGCGGAGAAGTTCACGACGAATCCCGGCCATCCGGGGCACACGAACGCGGTGATCGACGAGATCTTCCAGACGTGGATGCTCCCGCAGATGTTTGCTCAGGTCGCGCAGGGAAAGACCGACCCGGCCGATGCGGTCAAGGCGTTCGACACCAAGGCGAAGCAGATCTACCGCAAGTGGAAGGCCCAGGGGCTCGTGTAACACCGAGCTTCGGTCCGACGAACTGAAGGCCCCGGCGACGGGCCCTGGCGTCTCGGAGGGAGACGACCTCCTGGTCCCCGAACCCCGTGCCAAGAGTGTCAGGCGGCGGTGATCGACATGGAGAATGAGCCCGTCGGCTGAAGACTAGAACATTGTCGTTCGCGGCCGTCTCGGGCACGACCTGCAGTCTCCCAATGGTCGACCACCTTGCCGTTCTCGTCGAAGCGAACGATGTCGGGATTCTGGCCCACTCCTCGCCTCCCGCCAGCTCTGGCGGCAGTGGAGGATCACGTATTGCAAACGGCTTCCTCCTGCCGCCCCGGCAGGAACTGCCGCCACTCGAGCTCAGTCAGACGACGACCGACAAGGCCGCACAGCCGTGCGCGCACGACGTCGATGTCGGTCCCGAGCGGCAGCGGCGCCCACAGGCGCACGGTCGCATCACCTCCCGCCGAGACGACGGACGTTCCGTCGGGGCTGACGGTGACGTCGTAGACGGGACCTTGGTGACCGCGCAGGGGCTCGGCGAGCGGCCGGGCGGTGGCAACGTCCCAGAGCACGATGTCGCCTCCCTCGCCGGCGGTGACCAGAAAGCGGCCGTGGTTCGTGAACTCGACGGCGTTGACGTTGTTGTTGTGCGCGCGTAACACGGCACGCTGGCTTCGACCCTCGACGTCCCAGACGATCGCGGTCTTGTCGAAGCTCCCGGACGCGAGCGTTCTGCCGTCCGGAGCGAACGAGACGGCGAGGATACCGTCTTGGTGCCCGACGAGGCTGCCAGTTTTCTGGCGAGAGGCGACATCCCATAGGAACACGTTGCTGTCTCCCCAGCCGACCGAAGCGAGGAGCGTGCCGTCCGGGCTGAACGCCAGGCCGTGGATGCCCTCCGAGTGTCCACGGAGCTTCGCGACCCTGCTCCAGCGACGCGTGTCCCAGAGGAGGATGCTCGACTGTTCGCCGGACGAGGCGAGAGTCGTTCCATCGGGGCTGAAAGCGAGGGCACTACCGTCGTCGCCTACCTCTCCGACGCGCGTGCGGAGCGTTGCCAGTCGGCGCCGGCCGTCGACGTCCCAGACGATCACCGTTCGGTCTGCGCTGATGGACGCCAGTAAGGCGCCATCCGAGCTGAAAGCCAGTTCCCACACGGCGCTGCGATGTCCGGAGAGTGCGACGGTGCGACCGGTTTGCACGCTCCGAAGGCTCACGCGATTGTCACCGGCGCCAGCGAAGGCGAGCGTCCCGCCGTCCGGGCTGAACGCGACTGCTTCCGCGGTCTCCCCATTGCGGGCGACGACGTGATGGTCGCTCGAGATCCTCCACAGGATCACCGTGCGATCATCCGCACCCGAGGCGAGTGTGTCGCCGTCCGGACTAAACGCGACGCTCGTCACGAAGTCGCTGTGGCCCCGGAGCGCCACGAGTCTGCGGCGACGTTTCATGTCCCAGAGCCCCAGCGTCCCATCGAACGACGCGGTCGCGAGGGTCTCCCCGTCTGGGCTAAAGGCAACGTCGTACACGGCTGCCCGGTGTCCGAGCAGTCGGGCGACGATCCGGCGCTGCGTCAGGCTCAACAGGACAACGGTCTGCTCCTCGACAGTGGTGGCAAGGAACTTTCCATTGGGGCTGACCGCTACCGGACCGCCGTCGGCCTCCACGGGAAGTGTCAGTAGCGTCTGACCTCGAGCCGCGTCGTATACCACTGCCGGACCCTCGAAGCGGGTCACGACAAGGGTGCGACCGTCCGGAGAAAAGGCGACACCGCTTGCAGCGCCTGCCAAGGTGGTGCGAACGCGGGCTTGTGGAATGTCCCAAAGTACGACGCCTTCCAACGTCGACACCGCCATCGTCTTCCCGTCCGGGCTGAAGACGATGTTCTCGACGAGGCCTGCTGTCGTGAAGCGCCCGACTCTGCGCCGGCGCGTCGGATCCCAGAGCGTGACGACGCCGCTCGTCCCGCAGGCGAGAACGCGGCCGTCCGGGCTGAAGGCCAGAGCCCGGAGCCGATCCCCCAACCGAAGCCGCGACAGTCGCCGACCGTCGGCCACGCGCCAGAGCGCGACGGAACCGTCCTCGCTCCCGGAGGCGACGAGCCGCCCGTCCGGGCTGAAGTCGACGCTGACGACGCCGGCGGAGTGGCCCCGGAGATACCCGATGATCGAGTCCGTTCGCCGTGCTGCGCGGATCAGGCTGTCGCGCGCCTCGACCGTCGGATCGACGCCGAACGCAGCGAGGCTTAGGAGGACGCCCCGCTCGAGACGCTCCGGAAGGTCGAGTCGCGCCTGCGTGGCGACCTGTCTCGATTGCGACAGTCTTAACTGGCGCTGGGCCTCGTCTCGCTGCCTGAGCGCGAAGACTCCGAAGAACAATGCGGCGGCGGTGAGGCACGCGAGGACGAGTGCGCCGGCTCGCGCCACTCGAATTGTGCGCCGATGCTGGCGCACCTCCTCGCTCGCGAGTACGTCCTTCGGCACGCCGTGCAAAGGTGCCGCCAGGTCGGCGACTGCATTCCGGAAGTTCGCGTGGCTGAGCGAGAGGTGCTCCTCGGTTCTCGCCCAGCGGAGATCGACGAAGCGAGGTTCTTCCGAGAAGGCGCCCCGCAGCGTCTCGGGAAGAGCTGTCGTACGCTTCCAGTCGAAGTCCGAACGGACGTCATCCCAGTGGAGCTCGCCGTCGGTCAGCGCGATGAGGATGCGATCGCTCGGTTTGGTCTCGCACCAGTGAGCTGCCTCGCGGGCCACCCATCGCGACGCTGCCGCCTGAGGCGACGCAAGGAGGAGGAAGTGCCGCGAACGGTCGAGCGCCCGCACGATGGAGGTCCAGAGAGCCGGGTCGGCGGAAAGGCTCGCCTCGTCTCGGAAGATCCGCATAACCTGTGGTCGATACCATGGTTTTGCGAAACGGTGTAGCGCTCGCTGTAAAGCGGGAGCAAGCC
>JACCWU010000109.1 GCA_013697465.1 Actinomycetota bacterium
GGCACGCCGAGCAGTACACGCTCCCGGACGCGCACGCGGACGATCGGCAAGCGGTTCTTCGCTCTCAGCGATCGCTGCAACTGGCTTCAGGGAGCCCCCGGCCGCCCGCGACCGAGACGCTCTACCCGGCAACCCCGCCACGACGCGGGAGCCGGCGGACCGGCGTGTCGTCGGCTCGAGCACGCGTAAGGCCGAGGGCTGTCGCAGTTCCAACAAAGGACGACAGGGCCAGCCATCGGGGCCAATCCCAGGTTGCTTCGAGGTCCTGGACTTCGTGCCAGAGGAGTGGGCTGAGCCCGCGAGTGAAGACCCACCCGGCTGAACACTGCTCAGTGCGGCTCAGTTAGCGCTTGTAAACTTTCCGTCCGGATCGCGGACGAAGCAGATCCTCGACCCGCCCTCGCGCACCTGGTAGGGCGGTCGCTCGGGCTGGATGCCGTGCTCCGAGTCGAGCTGTGCCAGCGTCCCGTCGAGATCGTCGACACCGATCGCGATATGGCCGTACGCCGTGCCGAGCTCGTACGTCCGCCCGTCGTGGTTGTAGGTCAGCTCGAGGACGTTGTCCCGGTCGCCGATGGAGAAGAAGTAGTTCGTCGCCTCCAGCTCGCCGTTTCGGACGATGTCCATGTCGCGCGTGAAGCGGAAGCCGAGGGCCTCGTAGAAGGCCCGGCTCCGCTCAGGATCGGTGATGCGCACCATCGTGTGCAGGAAGTCGGCCATGCTCCGAGCCTACCGGCCGCGCGATGCTGGGGAGCACCTAGTCGACATCCCGCAACCGCCACCCTCGGGAGCGCACCTCGGCGATCGCGCGCTCGAGCCACGCGAGCCGCGCCTCGACGGTGTCGATTCCCCCCTCGAGTGCGATCCGGAAGGCCCGTCCGCGATCCCCGCGGCACCGTTCGCTCGTGAGTACGATCGCTCGGTGCGCCGGGTGGGGCTGCATCACGTCGACGTCGTCGTCACCTCGCTCGACCGCAGCTTGCCTTTCTACCGCGAGCTGCTCAAGCCACTCGGGTACACGGAGGCGGGCAAGGTCGTCGGCGAGCGTGGGGAGCCCGTCTGGTACCTCGACGGCCACGGCGTAGGGGCCTCGCTCGGGCTCCGCGAGGCGCAGGCGTCGACCGAGGGCGAGCTCGATCGCTACGCGGTCGGGCTACACCATCTTGCATTCGAAGCCTCCTCGCGGGAGATGGTGGAGGAGCGCTTCCGCTGGGCTCGCGACAGAGGTCTCGAGATCGAGAACGAGCCGCAGGAATGGCCCTACGTCCCGGGCTACTACGCCACGTTCTTCCACGATCCCGACGGGATCAAGCTCGAAGTCGTTTTCGTTCCCTAGTTGCTCGCGCCGAGAGCCGCCTCCGGGCGCATGGTTCGCGGACGACGGTGGTCGTCGATCAGGTCGAACGTGTCGCCGAAGATCAGCCCGCGAACGTGGTCCGACTCGAGGAACTCCCGCGGGAAGCCCGGCCGGAAGGCGCTCGCCGCGCTCAGCCGCTCCGCTTGCTCGTCCGTCAACTCGAGCTCGAGGGCGGCCAGGTTCTCGCGCATCTGTGCCTCAGAGCGCGCACCGACGATCGGAACGATGGGCCACGGCTGTTGCCGGACCCACGCCATCGCGACCTGAGCAGGTGTCGCGTCGAGCACGTCCGCGACCGCGATCACCTCGCGTGCGATGTCGTTCACCCGCTCGCCCGCGCTGTCGTAGCGTCGCGGCTCGTCTCCGTCGGCGAGGTACTTGCCCGTGAGTGACCCGCCCTCGAGGATCCCCCACGTGGTGGCCGCGAGGTCGAGGCCCTGTGCCATCGGCAGGAGCTCGCGCTCGGCATCTCGGTCGGCGAGGGAGTATGGGAACTGCACGGCGACGGGGCGGGCCCAGCCGCGGAGGTCGGCGAGCGCAACCGCCTGTGCGACGACCCAGGCAGGCGTGTCGGAGAATCCCACGTAGAGCACTTTCCCGGCCGAGACGAGGTCGTCGAAGGCGCGGACGACCTCCTCGACTGGCGTCATCCCGTCCCACATGTGCAGCGACAGGACGTCGACGTAGTCGGTGCCGAGCCGCCGCAGGCTTTCGTCGAGCGTCCGCACGAGATTCTTGCGCTGGTTGCCGCCCGCGTTCGGATCGTCTCGGCGCAACGTCAGCGTGTACTTCGTCGCAAGAACGAAGTGGTCTCGGTCGGAGTGGACGAACTCTCCGACGAAGCCCTCGCTCTCGCCGTCCGTGTAGTTGCATGCCGTGTCGACGAAGTTGCCGCCCGCGTCGGCATACGTTTCGAAGATCCTGCGGGCTTCGTCCCGCGAGGCTCCCCAGCCCCACGTCTCGCCGAACGTCATCGTGCCGAGCGCGACCTCGGAAACCCGAAGTCCGCTCTTGCCGAGCAGCCTGTAGCGCATCACTCCTCCGTTTCGTCGAGATACATCTCGAGCAACGCAGCGCTCTCGGCGAGCGTCTCGCGACGCAGCATGTAGCCAGTCCTTTTGCGCACGTCCGCGACGACGAGCCCGCCCGTCCGCAGGACCAGCAGGTGGCCGTGCACGGTCGACTTGGCGAGCCCCGAGAGCTCGGTCAGCTCCTGGAGGGTCGCAGGCCCCTCCGCCAGACGGCGCAGGATTCGGAGCCTGGTCTCATCCCCCAGAGCCTTGTAGGCGGCGACGAGCGGATCGGGCGGAGCGTCGCCGGTGATGTGCGACTCCGCGACGCCGTAGCACACAATCTTCGTGTCGCCCGCCTCGGTGAAGATCGACCACGGCCGGCTCACGACGTGCGGCACGAGCAGGATCCTGCGGATCCCCGGCTCGGGCGAGTAGCGGATCCCACGAGTGACGACGTCGATCAGCTCACCCGGCTCGAGGCGCCCGGCGAGCGCCCGAGCAGCCCGAGCGCTCCGTCGAAGCACCTTGGCGGTTCCCCGCTCGTCCGGACTGAGGACGGCCTCGAACCATCCCTCGCAGGCCGCATGGAGCAGGGCCTTCGACTCCTCCGGGTCGAGTGAGAGGACGTGCTCGTACGCCGCTCGCTGCCAGTCGGCACATTGCGCGAGGAGCTCGCGGGTCGCCGCCGGGTCACCATTCGCCGCGTCGGCGACGACGTCGGTCGGAATGTCACCGCGATAGGTCCGGAGCCTGTAGCCGAGCTGCAGGCGCCGCAAGTCGAGCGCCGACGTGCCCGCGAGGGTCGTGATGAACGCCCGGGCGTCCTTCGGCGCGGGTGCCTCCGAGGCGAGCGCGAGCAGGTAGCCGAAGAGGATCTCGTGCCCGCCCGAGTAGCGATCGATCGTCTCGAGCAGACCGGGCCCCGCAGCGCTGCGCACCTCGTCGAACCACTCGGCGCCGACGACATAGGAGCCCGGTTCCTCGCGGTCGACGAGCATGCGGAGCCCGAGCACGAGCTCGTATGCGGTGCCCCAGCCCACGTCCACTACCGGGGCCGTTGGTGACGCGAGACCCTTCGCTCTCGGTTCGTCTATTGTCGAACCCATCGTTCGGAATATACCGAATCACGGAGCCGTGCTCGGCGACTTTCGCGGAAAGAGGCTTCCTGAACCTCGCAACGGGACTCTTGCAAGCGTCGTCTACGAATCGCCGTCCAGATCCTCGGCGACGAGGCCGTAGAGCACACCGTCGACCCATTCGCCGTTTCGCCAATAGGCCTTGCGTCGCACTCCTTCGCGCGTGAAGCCCGAGCGCTCGGCATGCCGGAGCGCCCGCTCGTTGAAGCCGTAGACCTCGAGTTGCACCCGATGGAAGCCGAGGTCGTGGATCAAGTGGCGCTCGAAGAGACGCGCCGCCTCGTCCGCCGCTCTTCCTCCGCGAAAGTCGGGATGGATGGCGAGGCCGCCGAGATCGGCAATTCGGCTGCGCTGGTTGGCGCGTTCGAAGTGCATCGTCCCTGCGCGCCGGCCGTCCACCTCGACGACGAAGACGCCGAACGCATCGGGCTCGGCCTCGGAGCGCTCCACCTCACCGCGGACCGACTCCGCATCTTTCGGCCGCACCGCCGCGAGGAAGGGCTCGACATCCTCGTGCGTGACGAGCTCGACGAGGAAGTCCACGTCGTCGAGGCGCGCGCGCCTGATGGAGACGTTCACGCCGGTTAGCGTATTCGGGGCCGTCCCCAGGCGGAGCAGGTGCCCAGGTGAATCTCCGGTCAAGCGCCTAGACTGGCGTTCCTGAGCAGCGTTGTGGAACAGCCGCTCCATCGAGCCCTCGGCCTCACGGACGGAGAGCACAGCCGCATCCAGACGCTCCTCGGGCGCGAGCCGAACGACTTCGAGCTCGCGGTCTTCTCCCTCCTCTGGTCGGAGCACTGCGGCTACAAGCACTCCGCGCTGCTCTTGAAGCGTCTGCCGAGCGACGGCGAGCGCGTGCTCCAGGGCCCGGGGGAGAACGCCGGCGTGCTCGACCTCGGCGACGGGATCGCGGTCGCGTTCAAGGTCGAGAGCCACAACCATCCCTCGGCCGTCGAGCCCTTCCAGGGCGCCGCAACTGGAGTGGGCGGGATCCTGCGGGACATCGTCGCGATGGGCGCTCGGCCGATCGCGCTGCTCGACGGGCTTCGCTTCGCGGAGCCCGGCCACGCGTTTTCACGCGCGGTCGGCGGGATCGGCGCCTACGGGAACAGCGTGGGAGTTCCAACGGTCGGAGGCGAGGCCGTGTTCGACGAGGCGTACCGCGACAACTGCCTCGTGAACGCGATGTGCGTGGGGTTGCTGCCGGCCGACCGGCTGACTCGCGCGAAGGCCACCGCCGCCGGACATGTCGTCGTCCTCTACGGCGCGACCACGGGACGAGACGGCATCGGCGGCGCCTCCGTCCTCGCGAGCCAGGAGCTCGACGAGGGCTCGGCCGAGAAGCGGCCGTCCGTCCAGATCGGCGATCCCTTTACCGGGAAGAAGCTGATCGAGGCTTCGGTCGAGCTCGTCCAGTCCGGACTCGTCGAGTCGCTTCAGGATTGCGGCGCCGCGGGGCTTGCCTCGTCTCTGGCCGAGATGGCCGCCGACTACGGGATCGACGTCCACCTCGACCGCGTGCCGCTGCGCGAAGAGGGGATGGATCCCTGGGAGGTGATGATCTCCGAGAGCCAGGAGCGGATGGTCGCGATCGTGCGTCCGACGATGCTCGAGGCCGTGGAGGCGGTGCTCGATCGCTGGGAGCTGCACCACGCGGCGATCGGCGAGGTGACGAGCACCGGCGATCTGCGAGCGTGCTGGGAGAGCGAAGTAGTCGGCGAGATTCCCGCGCGCCTGCTCACGGACGAGTGCCCGCGCTACGACCTCCTGCGCGAGCCGCGCGCGGCGACTCCGGTCCGCGAGATCCTCGACCCGCCGGCGATCGCCGATGCCCTCGTCGCGCTCCTGAACTCGCCGAACCTGCGCAGCCGCGCCTTCGTCTTCCAGCGCTATGACCAGCTCGTCGGCTCGCGCACGGTGCGGCGGCCGGGCCTCGACGCCGCGGTGCTGCGCCTGCGCCCGTCGATGCGCGGCCTCGCGGTCACGCTCGACGGCCAAGGGCGTATCGCGCGGCTTGATCCCTACCTCGGCGGCGCCTTCGCGGTCGTCGAAGCCGCCCGCAACGTTGCCTGCGTCGGCGGCGAGCCGCTCGGCTTCACCGACTGCCTCAACTTCGGGAATCCCGAGAAGCCGGAGATCGGCTGGGAGCTCTCCGAGGCGATCGAGGGCATGGCTGCCGCGTGCCGCGCGCTCGCGCTTCCGATCGTCTCCGGGAACGTCTCGCTCTACAACGAGACGAACGGTCGCGCGATTCATCCGACCCCGGTCGTCGGGGCGGTCGGGCTCGTGCCGGACGTGCGTCGCGTTCCCAAAGGGTGGCGTCCCGGCGACACGATCTTCCTGGCGGAGGCGTCCTCGATCTCGCTTGCCGGCTCCGAGTATCAGGCCCTGTTCGGGGAGACAGGAGG
>JACCWU010000126.1 GCA_013697465.1 Actinomycetota bacterium
GCTCGTAACCGTGCGCGATCGCGGCGGTTCGCGAGACGACGACGGGCTTCGCGGTCGCCATGGCCTGAAGCAGGACCGTCGTCGCACCCGAGTACGTGTTGTCGCGAACGGGCAAGACGACGATTCGTGCGGAGCGAAGGCGCTCACGCACCGAGTGGAGAGGGACGTCCAGCTCGACGCGGAGATTCGCCGGAGCCGAGCCGAGCGCCTGCGCGTACTCGCGAGTCGCGACCACGAGGAACGTCCACTCGGGGCGCCGCTTCGCCAGGCCGACGAGAAGCTCGTGGTCGCGCCGCGGATCGGCGCCGATCGACACGACGTCGAGCTCGGCGTCGCGGCCGGGTTCCGGGCGGAAGTACTCCTCGTCGACTCCGAACGGCACGAAGTGGACGGGCGGGGCGCCCTCACCGAGCCATTCTCGGAGCGCCTCCACCTCACCCCAGCCGTACGCGACGAGCGCCTGGAGCCTGCGATACGCGCTTCGGTAGAGACGGCGGATCGCGTCGTTCCGCAGCTCCGCAAGGCGCTCGGGAAGGCCAATCGCCGCGTACACGATCGGCGAGCGGACGAGCCCCGCCCTGGCGAGGAGCGCGAGCGGAATGCCAACCGTGTCCACGGTCGAGAAGACGACATCCGCACCATTCAACGCGGACCGGCAGGCGAGAACGCTTGCGAAGTCGCCCGGATAGCCGCCGAGAAGTCCGAGCGACCGACGGAGCAACCCGCTGGCCGCGTTTGCGTATGCGCCGGGCCGGTATTCCGGCTCGAGGTTGTGCGCAACGTCGAATCCCGCGCCGAGCTCGTCGAGACCGTAGAGGCTGTACCGCTCACCGGCGCCCGGGCCCACCCGGAGCGCCTCGCGCCGGAGCGCCGAGTCCCGGTAGAGGAAGAACGCGCTCGGCCTCTTCGTCGCCGGATCCACGGGCGGGAACGCTAGACGACCGGGTAGCGTAGGGCCGACCGTGCATCGGACGAAGACGCACTTCGCGGCGCGTGTGAACCACGTCGCGACCGCCCTCGAAAAACGTGGAATCCGCGCCACCTATGCGCTGCACGACCGCGTGCTTTCGAACCGCTCCAGCAGGCGCCGGTTCGCCCACGACCGACCCGGGCTCGACCACGTCAGGCAGGGGATCCTGGACGCGCTCGAGCGGGACGGGTACGCGCTCACGACGTTCGCGGACTTCTCTTACGACGCCGGCGCGTGGGCAGACGTCGAAGCTCAGGGCGCGCGGTTCGCCGCCGAGACCCAGGCCGCGCTCGCGGGAGATCGCGAGAGCCTGCGGGTCCGGGCGGGCAAGGAGTTCGTCGTTCGGCTGCACAGCTACGGCGTCGACCTGGGACTCGACGATCCCTGGTTCCGGGTCTGCGCCTCGCGGAGGATGCTCGACCTCGCGAACACCTACCTCGGGCTGTGGTCGAAGCTCGAGTACGTGGACATGTGGTACTCGGTGCCGCAGCCGGAGGAGGCGGACCGCGTCGCCTCGCAGCGCTGGCACCGCGACTTCAACGACAAGCATCTCCTGAAGGCGTTCCTCTACCTCGTGGACGTCGACGAGGGCAACGGCCCGTTTCAGTACGTGCCCGGCAGCGCTCCCGGCGGCCGCCATGCGGACGCGTGGCCGTGGCGCCCGCTCGGCGAGAACTACCCTCCCGAGAACGAGCTGGAGACGCGAGTGCCCGCGGAGGACTTCCGCACCTTCACCGGCTCGAAAGGCACGCTGCTCTTCTGTAACACGGCGGGGTTCCATCGCGGCGGATTCGCAACCGCGAAGCTTCGCGTGCTCGCGACCGTCACGTACTCCTCGCCCGCGTCGCTCGCCTCGTTGACGGAGCGGAGCTACCGGTTCGTCGATCCGCTCGACGGCCTCGACGAGCCGACCCGCTTCGCGCTCACCTGAGCTCGGGGAGCGGCTGAGAACCCGTTTTAGACGACCGCCCGGACCTATGCGAGCTCAATGCTTGCCTCGAGCGAGTCATGTGAGCGGACTCACGGCCAACAGGGCAGGCCTTTAAGGGCATGTCGCGCGGCCGATGCGCCTAGCTCTGGGCGCGCTGTGCGCCGAGCGCGACTGCCCCGGCCGTTGTGGCCAGGACGACGAAGAGCAACCCGAGGAGGCGTGCATCGGTCGCCGTTCCGAGAGCACCGACCGTGCTTCGAAGCGCCGCGCTCACGGAGGTCGTCGGCGAGACGTCGAGTGTACGACCGGGGACAACGCCGCGCTTGGGAGCGCCATAGGCCGAGGATTCGGCGACGGTGTCCAGCGCGTCAGCCGTCGACTGCGGTTGCGGGGCACGGGTCTCGTTCGTGACGCCTGGAACCGAGGACCCGCTACTCGTCGGCACGTCCTCGACGTACTGGTCGATCGAGGCAGTCGGTGGTACCGACT
>JACCWU010000147.1 GCA_013697465.1 Actinomycetota bacterium
GGACACCCAAGCGGGCGATCACATCCACGTGCTTCGCGAAGAGCGCCGGGTCGACGCACAGAGGCGATGGACCGACCTCGATCGCGTGGTATGTGAGGATGAGCGCTCGTCCCACTGGAATGCCCTCGAAAAGCGTATGGACAGCCGCTCCGAGCGGCAATCCGACCTTTCGTCCAGGTCCTACCATCGGGGGCGGCACTACGATCCGTCGAGTGGCGAGGATCAGCGTGATCGTCCCGGCGACGAACGAGCCGGCCACGCTCGATGCCTGCACGCTGGCGATCCGCCAAGCAGCGGAGCCGCCCGAGGAGCTGATCGTCGTCACGGAGGCGCCCGGGCCCGGCCCCGCGGCCGCACGAAACGAGGGCGCACGGCGTGCGATCGGCGACGTGCTCGTCTTCGTCGACGCAGACGTCGTGGTGCACGAGGACGTCTTCGCGCGGATCCGCGCAGCATTCGACGGGGATGTGGGGCTCGCCGCGGTCTTCGGCTCATACGACGACAGTCCCACTGCCGACGGCGTCGTCACCGAGTTCCGGAACCTCCTGCACCACTTCGTGCACCAGTCGTCCCCCGGCGAGGCGACGACCTTCTGGGCCGGCCTGGGCGCGATCCGGCGCGAGGTCTTCATGGCCGCAGGTGGATTCGACAGCCGGCGCTACCGGGAGCCGTCGGTCGAGGACATCGAGCTCGGGATGCGACTTTCGGAGGCCGGGCGGAAGGTTGTCCTCGACCCGGAGCTGCAAGGCACGCACCTCAAGACATGGAGTCTCGGCCAGATGCTGAAGACGGATCTCGTCCGCCGCGGGATCCCTTGGGTCGAGCTTCTCCTCGAACGCGGCGGCTCTTCGCGCGCGCTGAATCTCGGCTGGCGGCACAGGTTGAGCGCGGCTCTGTCGCTGCTCGCGGCCGGCGGGATCGCGACACGACGCGTGCACCTCGTTTGGGCGTCCGTCGTGGGCCTCGTCGCCCTCAACCGTCGTTTCTATGCGTTTCTCTGGCGGCGGCAGGGAGTCACGCGCGCGGCGACCGGAGTCCTGCTTCATGCGCTCCACCATCTGACCGCGGTGGCCTCGGTACCTGCCGCGCTGGTCGCTCGTCAGCTTCGGGCACGTCAGAACGACACTTCGTGACCGAGGCGAGCTCCATCGCCTCCGCGACGGCCCTCGTCTGTCCCTCGTGTCGAAGCTCGCTTGACCCTGGCATAAGCGGTCTCGGGTGCTCGGGTTGCGGACGGTCGTTTGCCGAGGTGAACGGCATCCCCGACCTTCGGCTCGAGTATGCGGACCCTTACAGCTCACTCGGTGACGACCTGGCAGCGGCCGAAGCGCTCGCGGCCCGGTCCGGGGATCTCGACCTCCGAGGGCTTCTTCGCGAGCACTGGCGAATGACCGGCAAGCCGGACGAGCTCGCCGACCGCTTCGTCGCGCGTGACCTGGGCGCCGTGGAGCGGGCCGAGGTCTACGTCGAGGAGGTGGAGCGCCAGTTCGGGCGCGCGCTCGGTCCGGGCGACCGGGTGCTGGAGGTGGGCTGCGGCACCGCGGCGCTCGCAGCTGCAGCGGCCCGTCGCGGGTGCTCAGCGGTTGCCAGCGACGTGTCCATGCGATGGCTCGTCCTCGCGCGAAAGCAGCTCGACGACCTCGGGCTGGGAGTGGAGCTCGTCTGCTGCGCGGCAGAGGCTCTGCCCTACCGAGCGGGTGCATACGACGTCGTCATCGCCGGCGACGTCGTCGAGCACGTTGCCGATCAGGGCCAGTTCACGCGCGAATGCGCACGGGCACTGCGGCCCGGAGGGGTGCTCTTCCTGGCCACTCCGAACCGATACTCGCTCGGTCTCGAGCCGCACGTCCGCCTCTGGGGTGTGGGGTTCCTTCCGCGCGGAGTCGCCAAGCGGTACGTCGCCCTCGTGCGCAAGGCGCCGTACGACCACGTACGGCTGCTCTCCTCCTTCGCTCTTCGGCGCATGCTGAAACGCGAGGGGTTTCGAGTCGTGATCGAGCCGCCCGAGGTGCCTGTGGCGTCGATGCGCCTTGCCTCGGGAGTCGAGCTTCGTCTGGTACGGCTGTACAACAGAGTTCGAAGGTTCCGCGCCGCCAGGATCGGCCTGCTCGTCGTGGGGCCGTTCTTCTACGTGTTTGCCTCGAAAGGGGAGCGATGAGGATCGGGTACCTGGGGCTCGGATGGGCTACGCGCGCGTTTCACGTGCCGGCGCTCCGTCGTCAGGCCGGTGTCGAGGCGGTAGGCGGCTTCGACAGCTCGGCCGAGCAGCGAGCGTCGTGGGAGCGCGAGACGGGTCTCGCCAGTTACGACAGCTTTGCCGAGCTGATCGAGCAGGGTCGGCCGGACCTCGTCGTCGTCGCCACCCCGCCCGACTCTCACGCCGAGCTCTGCCTGCGCGCGCTCGAGGCGGGCAAGCACGTCTTCTGCGAGAAGCCGTTCGTCTCCACGGTCGCCGAGGCCGACCAGGTTCTCCTCGCGGCGGCCGAGGCCGGCCGCTTCGTTGCCGTGAACCACGAGTTCCGGGAGAAGCCAATCTTCAAAGCGCTCCAGGAGCGGATCGGCTCCTCGGAGTCCGGGCGGCTTGTGTTCTGCCAGGTGTGGCAGCTCATGGATCTCGCGCCCTGGGACGAGCCCGTCGCCTGGCGGGCCGCCATGCCCAATAGGAGCCTCTTCGAAGGCGGCGTTCATCTCGTCGACCTCGTCCTCACCCTCTTCGGTGAGAAACCGGCTGGGGTATACGCTCGGCACTCGAGCGGGCTCGAGCCCGGGCGGGATGCCGACGCCATCCACCTCGTCGTGCTCGAGTTCTCCGAGGGCCGTCTCGCGCAGATCACGATCGACCGCCTCTGCCCGGCGGCGACCCGCTATGTCGAGGTGCGGGCCGACTGCGAGCGCGAGTCGTTGCGCGCGTCTCTGGGGGGTCGCGCTCTCTTGCGGATCGGCATGAAGCGCGCCCAGCGCACCGGGATCAGGCTCGACGTGGGCGCCGGTGGGCTCGCCTGGGCCGAGCGTGGCACGAAGCGGAAGGTTCTCGCCCGCAACCCGCGCGACGCGGGCGCGGTCGGTACGGCACGGCTTCTCGCCCGCGTGCTCCAGGCCCTCCGAGAGGGTCGAGAACCCCCGTCGAGCGCCCGCGAGGCGCGCGACGTGCTCGAGGTCATCGAGGCTGCGTATCGCTCTGCCACGACCGGCGAGCGCATCGCGCTCAGCTGACGACTCTCGGTTCCGGGATCGGCAGGATGAACCTGCCGCCCCGCACCCGGTAGTCGTCCAGCTGGGCGATGATCTCGTCGGCGAAGTTCCAGGCGATCACGAGCACGTAGTCGGGCTGGGTCTCGAGCAGTCGCTCCACCGGGACGACGGGAATGTGCATCCCCGGCGTGAAGAGGCCATGCTTTAGCGGGTTGCGGTCAACGACGAAGTCGAGCGTCTCGGGCCCAATGCCGCAGTAGTTGAGCAACGTGTTCCCACGGGCGGAGGCTCCGTACCCCGCGACCGTCATTCCTTCCTGCTCGAGGCCAGCGAGCAGCTCGACGAGCTGCTCCCGGAGTCGCTCCACTCGGGAACGAAAGGCGTCATAGGTCTCTGCCGAGAAGAGCCCGAGCCTCGTCTCCACGTCGATCAGCTCTTGGGACCGGCGGGAGACCGTCGGCCCGTCGCCGCGACGGCGTGCGAAGACTCGGAGCGAGCCGCCGTGCACGGGAAGCTGTTCGACATCGAACACCTCTAGCCCGAAACGGCCGAGGTGGTCGACGAACGACTTGACCGTGAGCTGCGAGACGTGCTCGTGGTAGATCCCGTCGAACTGGTTCAACTCGACGATCTCCGACGCCGACGGCACCTCGACGATGAAGACGCCGTCGTCCGCGAGCAGCTTCGTCACGCCGTCGGTGAACGGGTCGAGGGTGCCGATGTGGTGGAAGGTGTTCGTCGTCACGACCACGGCCGCGGGACCGTGCTCGCTCCTGATCGACTCGGCGAGCTCCGACGTGAAGTACTCGTTGACGACCTCCACACCGCGTGCGCGGGCGAGCTCGGCGATGTTCGTCGCAGGGTCGATGCCGAGGGTCCGGCGGCCACTGTCGCCGAGGAACGAGAGGAAGAGGCCGTCGTTGCAGCCTATGTCGATCGTGAGGTCATCCGGCGAAGGAAGGAATTGTCTCGTCGCCACCTGCGCGAGCGCCTCGAAGTGCGCATGCATTTGAGCGGACGTCGACGGGATGTAGACGTAGTGACGGAAGTAGCCGGGAGGCACCTGGTCAGCGACCTGGATGAGGCCGCAGTCGAGGCACACGTAGGCGTCGAGCGGGAATCGCGGCTCGGGCTGGTCGAGCTGATCCTCGGCGAGGAAGCCGTTGGCGAGCGGGTGGTTTCCGAGCGGAAGGAACAGGAGCAGGCGGTCGCTCGTGCATCCGCGACACGAGGTCATGCTCGGGTCCCCCGCGCTTCCGCACGCCCGAGCCGCTCGAGCCACCAGTGGGCCGTGTCGGCGATCCTCGCCTCGAGGTCGAGGTCCGGATGCCACCCCAGGACAGCGGTTGCCAATGACGGGTCGGCGACGAGAATCGGGAGGTGCTCGTCGGCGCTCCCGGAGGCTCCGAAGCGCACGAGATCGGGGTCCCCGACGATCTCGGCGACGCCGAGCGCGAGCTCTCGGACGCTCGTGCCTCGTCCCGATCCGATGTGATAGACGGCGCCACACGCGGACGGGGACGCCGCGAGAGCATCGACGAATGCCCGGGCGGCGACGTCGACGTCGTTGAAGTCTCGAATCTGAGCGCCGTGTGTCACCTCGACCGCCTCGGAGCGCGACAGCCTCGCCACCAGCGTGGGGACCAGTCGCGACGCCTTCTCATAGCGTCCGAAGAGGTTGAACAGACGCAGATTCAGCCAGGGTACGCCAGCCGTCTGCGCGAGCTCGGGGAGAAGGCGATCCTCTCGCGCTTTGTTGAGCGCATATGGAGTGAACGGGGCGAGGGGCGCCGACTCGTTCAGCTGCTCCCCCGGCGCGAGAACCCACGCGCTCCCGACGTGCAGGAAGCGACCTTCCCCCGAGAGCCCAGCCAGGACGGTCTCCAGCGGGCCGCGCACGACCGCCTGGTCGTCTGCCTCGTACGCAGAGCCGTCCAGGACCGCGTGAACCACCGCACGCGGCCTGTGCGCTTGGAGCACGGCCTCGAGCGCACCTCGATCGTGGACGTCCGCGCGCTCGATCGACGAGGTTCCGTTCCGCGGGAGCGTCTCCAGCCTCTCGTCAGAGCCGCCGGGGCGGAGGAGGGCGACGACGTGCTCGACGGGCGCTCCGTCCCAGAAGCGAGCATCGCTCGACACCAGCCGGCGCACGATGGCAGAGCCGACGAATCCGCCGGCCCCGGTGACGAGGACGGTGCTCACGCGTCTCGTCGCCAGTGGTACGGAAACTCGTTCGAGTAGGGATCGCGCCGATCGAGCTCTTCGGGGTCGTGGGGCTCGCTCGCGCAATTTGCGAGGATCGAGATCGGCTCTGCGAGCCCTTGGAAGCCATGCCAGATCCCGGGCGGGATGACCACCAGTGCGTACTCGTCCGGGCTGACGTCGATCTCCATCAGCTCGCCACGGGTCGGCGATTCCGGGCGATCGTCGTAGAGGACGATCTTGATGCGACCGTGGATGCACGCGTAGTTCGCGGTCAGCCGCCGATGGTTCTTCCAGGCCTTGACGACGCCCGCGTACACGGTCGAGAAATAGATCTCGCCGAACTCCGTGAAGTGCGGATCGTCCGAGCGGAGCATGTGGTAGACAGCGCCGCGATCGTCCGCAAGCCGGGGGAGCGGCACGACCCGCACGCCTGCGATCGATCCAGGTTGCCCGCCGACGGGGCGGGCGCTCTCCGCCTCAGGCTCGAGCGACACGACGCAGGACGTCGAGCGTTCCTCGGGCGGTCTCCGCCCAGCGAAAGAGCCGTATGCGATCGAGCGCTCTCGAGCGTAGCGAGTCGTGCAACTCGCGGTCTTCGAGCACACGCCTCATCGCGTCCGCCAGGTCGGCGACGTTGGGATCCTCGACGGTCATCGCCGCGCCGTCCACGATCTCTGCGACCGCTCCACGGTTGACCGTGACTACGGGCGTCCCGCACGCCATCGCCTCGCAGACCGTCAGGGAGAAACCCTCGTATGCAGACGGGAATGCGTACAGATCCGCGGCGCTGTAGATCGGGATGATGTCTTCGTGCCGCGCGAGCGTCTCGTTGACCTGGACGACGCTGTCCGCAACGCCCGCGTCGCTCGCGATCTGCTCGACAGGCAGATCGTGGACGTTCGCGCCGTAGAGCAGGAGTCCGTGAGGGAGCCCGTTTCGCTTCTTCAGCTCGCCGAACGCGCGGATCAGCGTGGGGATGTTCCTGCGTTGCGAGAACTTCCCGACGAAGAGGACGTACGGACGGTCGTCTCCGAAGAACCTCCGCCGTGTCTCCCGGAGGATGTCTTCGTTTTCAGATGGCCGGAACGAGTCGTCCACGCCTTCCGGGACGACGTCGATCCGCTCAGTCGGCACGCCGTACAACTCGATCACGTGCCGGCGGGCCGACTCCGACGGCACGATCACGGCATCGGCCTTTCGCGCACTGAGCTTGTTCCTCTGCCGCCAGGTGAGGTCGTACCAGCGCGTATGTGCGCCTTCCTGCACCTCGTTGACGCTGTGCGTCGCGACGACGCTGCGGCCTTTGTAGTTCAACGGCACCGTGTAGCTCGGACCGAACAGCACGTCCACCTCGCGCCAATGCCGCGCCAGGACGAAGTGCTCCCAGAGGACACCGCCGAGCCGCGACGGCAGAACTCGGATCTCGAAGGCGTCCGAGAGTCCGAGTGCGTCCTTGTCGAGCGGGTCCCGCACGAAGATGACAACGCGCTCCGACGGCTCGAGCTGCGCGTTCCAGTGCTTGAGCAGGTATTCGGTGTAGCGCCCGATGCCGAATCTCGGTCCGGACAGGCGAATTGCGTCGACGCCGAACGTCATGAAGTTTCTTCCCCCAAGACCCGTTGATCCTCCAATCGAAGTGTAGTGACGGATTTCAAGCTGTCTGCCCCTGTTCCGCTTCGATGATCGACAGGTACCGGTCGAGGTGCGGCGCGGGTGACCAGAGCTCTGCGTGGGCGCGACGGCCCTGCTCTCCGAGCTCGCGCCCGAGATCGGGATCGACCCTCAACCGCTCCATGTGGGCCACCAGCTCCTCGTTCGTGCGATAGATGAAGCCGCCACCGCTCTCCTCGATCACCTCCGGGAGGGCTCCGAGATCGCGGACGATCGCGGGCGTGCCCTGGCTGAAACCCTCCACGACGGTCATGCCGAAGGTCTCGTAGCCGACCGAGGGCTGGAGAACCGCGACAGCCCCCGCGTAGAGCGCCTGGAGCTCGCGGAACGGCCGACGGCCGAGGAAACGCACGTTTCGAAGCCCCGCAGCCTGGCGCCGGAGCTCCGCAGCGTACGTCCCGTCACCGACGACGAGCAGGTCGGCGCGGTCGTAGCGCCCGAAGGCCTCGATGAGCGTGTGCACGCCTTTGAGCCGCTCGAGCCGTCCGACCACGAGGTAGTACGGGCGCCCGTGCTCGTGCGGCTCGGCGTGCGGGGTCGAGGCCGTCGGGATGAAGTAAGGAAGGTGACGCATCGGGTGTTCGAAGCCGCGCTCGCGGTGCATCCGTATCGTGAAGCGACTCGGCGAGAGGAAGAGATCGACGTGGGCGGCCGACCGCTCGAGGAGCGATCCGTATCGCCACAACTGAGGCGGCCGGTGGAAAGCGAGCGTGCAGCGGAAGCATTGTGGTCGCTCGCAGGGCCGGCTGTTGTTCTTCCAGAGCACGTGCATCGGGCAGACGAGCCAGTGCTCGTGGGTGGTGTAGAGCTTGATCCCCGAGCCCAGAGCAAGCACTCCCGGGCCTCCTACGAGCGAGACGTTGTGGAAGTGCACGACGTCGAATTGCCCGCTCTCGAGCACGAATCGGAGCTGTCCTGCGCGGAGTGCCGGTCGGCCGGTGAGATATGTCAGCGTCGGGGCGACCCGGCCGAGCCGGTCGTCCAGCCTCACGACGTTCACGGCGCTCTCTTCGGGCTCGTCGTGCTCGGCGCGGCCCCCGAGCGCCCGATACGCGTCAGGCGGGTAGACGACGGTCACGTCGTGGCCCTGCCGCGTGAGCTCGGCGCTCAGGCGGTGCACGTACATCGCGTCGCCGCCGAAATGGTGCGGCGGATAGAAGGTCGTGACCATGCAGAACGAAAGCGGCTGCTCCGTCAACGGGCTGCCGCCTCCCGCAGGAGCGAGGCAAGAGAGATCGCAGCCGTGTCCCACGTTCGCGCGGCAACCGCAGCCATGCCACGGCGGGCGAGCGAGCGGCGAAGTTCGTCATCGGCGAGCATTCGCGTGAGAGCTTCTGCGAGAGCGTCAGAGTCGCCGGGGGGCACGAAGATCGCAGCGTCGCCCATCGACTCCCGGTGCGCCGGGAGGTCGCTGAGGAGGAGCGGAGCGCCGCACGCCGCGGCCTCG
This sequence comes from Actinomycetota bacterium, assembly GCA_013697465.1. Taxonomy (GTDB): domain Bacteria; phylum Actinomycetota; class Thermoleophilia; order Gaiellales; family Gaiellaceae; genus GMQP-bins7. Next base: position 8,516 of record JACCWU010000147.1, read on the forward strand.
ACCGCAGGGAGACCGAAGCCTTCGCCCAGCGAGGGGTTGACGACAACGGTCGCGCCTGCGTAGAGCCGCGCGAGCGTCTCGTCCGGGACGAACCCGGGCAAGAGCACTCGTCCGTCGAGCCCGAGCCGGGCGATCCGGTCCCGAACCTCGTCGGCAGCGGACGCGAACTGCTCGCCCTCGAGGGCTCCGACCAGCACGAGCGAGGGTGCCTCGGGCACGCGCCGGAGTACGGCTGCGTACGCATCGACGAGCCCGATGACGTTCTTGTGCGGGCTGATCCCGCCTGCGTAGAGCACATAACGCTCCGGTGCCCCGACCTCCGCCCGCGCCTCGGAGACTTCGATCGGTCCACGCGGTGCGAAGACGGGGTCGGGCGCCTCGTGGACGACTGCGACGTCGTCTCTCGACAGGCCGAGTCGAGCGCAGACGGCAGACCGGGCGGCCTCCGAGACGGTGAAGATCCTGCGCGCGCCGCGGACGGCCAGGCGCTGCTTGACGCGCCACAGTGCTCGATCGCTCCGGTGCGGCAACGCCAGATGAGGCATGTCGTCCGCGATGGTGTCGTGGACGCCGACGACCGCGGGCGCTCCTGGTGCGGCGAACCACGTGTGCAAGGAGGGGAAGAGAAGTGCGTCGAAGCGCTCGCGTCGCGAAGCCCGGGTCGCCCGCAGGAGGTCGGCAAGACTCCTGCTCGAGCCTGCCTGCGCAGCCTCGGCCGGAGCGTGGCGCGTCTCGAGCACCTTGACCGACGCCCGGTCGGGGAGCGACGCAGGCGGAGTAAGGCGATCGACGAGGAGAACGTACTCCGCGTCCTCGTCCGTCTCCACGAGCCGCGTCACGGCGTTACGGGTGAAGCGTCCGTATCCACGGCGGTTGTTCCACCCCGTTGCGTCGACGCCGAACCGCATCGCCGCTACCGGACCTTGAGGATGCTGCGGCCGCCTCCGAGCGTGTATCCGACGAGCTCCCCGAACGCCCAGATGACGGTGTAGAGCAGCACGAGCGGAGCCGATCTGCGAAAGGCGTCCCCGTAGCCGGGCTTGGAGCGCGCATTGCGAGCTATGCGCCACGACAGCAGGGGGACGAGGAGCGGGGCGGCGAGCGCCATCGCGAACCTGCGTGCGCCGAGCGCGCCGTTCCTCATCCCGGCGTACGAGCGCGAATAGTGGTAGCGCTGGGACGCGAACTCGAGGAAGCCGAAGTCCTTCGCATGCTCGATGACCCCTTCGGGCACGGACCAGAACCGGTAGCCGCGGTCGCGGAGGCGGGCGTGTAGATCGTTCTCCCAGCGCCCTTGGCCGAGAAGATCGGCGATCTCGGCGAGCGCCTGGCGGTCGTAGGACACGTTCATTCCGGTGAGGTTCTCGACCTCACCGGCCGGAAACGGCTCCATGAATGCGCTGTACTCGCAGAAAAATGGCGCCCAGTCGCGCACTCGCTGCGTCTTTACGTTCCGAACGCCGCCTCCCACGACATGCTCCCCGGTTCTGTGGGCCGTAACGATCGCATCCGCCCATCCGGGCGTGGCGAGGCAGTGATCCTCGATGACGGCGACGAAGGGCGAGGTGGCGGCCGCGATCCCGGCGGCACGTAGCTCCGGGACCGTAGCCGGCTCGTTGAAGGAGAGCAGCTGAACATCGGGCCAACGCTCGCGGACGTGCGCCCGCGTGGGCTCGTCGGTCCAGTCGGCGACCACGACGTGCGCTTCGCCCGCGTTCCGCTCGAGCGCCTCGAGGCACTCCCCGAGGTACGGAAACCCGTTGACCGACGCGACGACGACGGTGAGATCCGAGCTCATGTGCTCACCCGCGTCGCAACGCATCCAGGTGTCCGGTGGCCTCGGCGGCGGCCCAGACCGCGTTGAACCACACGAGAGCCGGAAGCGCCGACAGCAGACGCCCACGAGCCCGCCGTTTCAACCTCACGAGGCGCGCCACGCGCAACGTCATCACGACCGGAACGAGAGGCGCGATCAGCACGCTCCTGAGGTTACGGGCGCGCGAGAGGCGCGCGCCGCGCTCCCGTCCGAACACCCGCCCGTGCCGCCAGCGCTGCGTCGTGAAGGCCCTGAAGCCGGCGGACCGCCCCTGCCGGACGACGAGGTCGGGGATCTGCCATAGCCTAACGCCGCCTGCGCGCAGCCGTCGATGCACCTCAGGTTCCCAGAAACCGTCCCGGTACAGCTCGCGGACCGACTCGAGGCGGGCTCGCCGGTACGCGGCGTTGTCCCCGGGCAGATCAACGCTCTCCCTGGGCTCGAACGGACACATGTCTCGCGCGTACCGGCAGAAGTACTCCGCCCAGTCGACGATGCGCAGACGGTCGCCCGGCTCGATTGCGCCACCGACGACGTCGACGGTTTCGAGCTCGCGCCGGATCGTTGCGATCCAGTCCTGAGCGGGCACCATCTGCGAGATCGTCAACGCCAGGATCTGGCCGCTCGCGGCGTCGATCCCGTCGCGCCAGTGGTGGGGGACGAGCGCTCCCGGCGTCGTGGTGAACGATGCCCAGGGAAACCGGTGGCGAACTTCGTCCGGACAACGCTGCGCCTCGTGCACGCGCACCTCGACGCCTTCCACCTGGTGCGCAAGTGCCTCGAGGCACGCTACGAGCCGCTCCGGAGGAGCGTTCGCCCCGATGACGACGGTCAGCGTCGGGTCAGGCGACGAGCTCGAGATCGAGGACCTCATCGATGGCGTCGCCCTCCTCCAGGTAGACCTCCTCGGCGTTCACCGACCATACGTCGTAGCCGGCATCGTCGATGAGGTTGAGGGTGGCGAGGATCGCGGTCCACATCGAGTGATCCTGGTTGTTGTAGCGGTGCAGGCCGTTGCGTCCGCACGTCTGCAGGTTCTCGAAGCCGGCGAGGTAGTCCTTGATCACCTCGAGCGCGGGCTCGTACGCGCGGTCGTAGATGGGATACGCCTTCGGCACCCGCACCTTGACACCGTCGAACACCTGGTCTGGATCGACGAGGCCGATGCGCGCCATCTCCTGCGTGGCCATGGCGACCGCCTCGTGGTCGGGCATCTCCCAGATGTCGTCGCCCTCGAAGCAGAAGTACTCCACGCCGAGGCACGTCGTTCCAGGCACGACCATGTCCGGGCTCCAGGCGCCGAAGTTCTGCACCCGGCCCGCGCGCGTCCCAGGGTCGTGGATGTAGATCCAGTTGTCCGGGAAGGGCTCCTCCTGCTTCGTCATGAGGGCGACGAGGCAGAAGTCGCGGTAGCGCAGGCGGTCGGCCGCGTCGAGCACCTCCTGCGGCGGCAGAGGATCGAGGCTGTACATGAGGTCCTTGAGCGGGAGCGTCGACAGCACCCCGTCGACCGTGTGCTCGGTGACGTCGCCGTTGCGTCGCACGGTGATGCTCGTGACTCTGCCGTTGTCGTGCTTGATCTTGGTGCAGCGATGCTCGAGCTCGGTCCTGATC
>JACCWU010000196.1 GCA_013697465.1 Actinomycetota bacterium
TGCTCGAAATGCCACGTCCAGCCGCCCTCGCAGTCGCCGGTCGTCGGCGGCGCGTTGAAGTTGCACGGACAGCCGAAATCGCAGTTGCACGCGACGAGAACGGTCCCTTTCGCTTGCCAGTCAGCCATCTACTCCTCCACCTACATCGTAAGAGTCATCGCGATTTCGGGGTTCGCCGCAACTGCGACTCCCAGCGCGACCAGGGCGATTCCGACCAGAGCTGCGATCCGCTCACCATGTGGGACGAGCTTCTCGACCAGGACGGCTAGCGCGATCGCCGCGACCCAGACGAGTCCCATCGCGCCCGCCACGACGAGGACGGCCATGAGGGCCCAGCAGCAGCCGAGACAATAGAGCCCGTGGTCGGCGCCGAGCCTTGCCGCGCCGAGCCTGCCGCCCCGCCAATGCTCCATCAGAAAGCTGACCGGGTTTCGGCACCGGCGCAGGCACGCGGACTTGAGCGGCGTGAGCTGATAGATCCCCGCCGCGACGAGCGTGGCGGCGACGACATAGGCCCGCGTGTCGCCCATGCCGAGCCGGTCGAGCCAGACCTGCGCCGCGTAGGCGAGCACTCCGAAACTCGCCCAGACCGCGAAATATCCGACGACGAGGAGCGCCGTCGCGAGCCCGCGCTTCGCTCCCGCGGAGTACAGGAGGACGAACGGCGCGGCCGAAGGCAGCATCATCGCCGCCATCATCGCGACCCAGCCGCCGAGGAAGATGCCCACGGCTCCCGGCGTGACCATCATCTTTTCCTCCATGCCTTCGCCGCGAACGGTTGCGGCCCAGCCGAGTGCGCTCGCTGCGAGGAGCGCCGCCAGCACGAGCGTCGTACGACGAGACGAGGCGCGGCCGAGGCCCGCTGCGACGGTGCTCATGCCGCCCAGGAGAACGGCGCAGAGTGCGCGTTCTTTCCTTCGTTCGAGAGGTCGATGCCGAACGCGCTGGCCTCCGACCGGGTTGCCCGCGCGAGCGCGAGCGTCGAGCTCACGGGGTGGCCGAAACCGCTGAGGCGGATCGGTTCCCCGTCAGCGCCGGCGTAGTCCTCCACCTCAATGTCGATCTGGTTGCCCACCTTCAGCCGATGGCGCACGCCGTCGTCGGCGTACTCGATCGCCGCGGTCTCGATCCCGAGCATCTCCCCGATCAGCGGTGCGACTCCGGCCATCGGACCACCCTTCTGCCCGCCGAAGATCGCACCGAGGGCCTGCGCCTGCTCCTCCGAAGCGCGGTCGTCCATGATCACGCCGGCGCGCCAGTTGCCTTCGGTCATCTGCCTCGGAGTGTCCACGACTAGGACAACGTTCCGGTCGCTCACGTCCAGGCCGTCGATATCCCCGCGCTCCACGTGGAACGCGAAGACCACCTTGCACCGATCTTCGTCTGCCGGATGCACGAAGCCCGTCGCCGCACAGGGACAGATCACGTCGCAGTTGCAGTTCTCGAAGTACGTTCCCTCCAATGACCAGGCCATTTCCACTCCCTCCTCTAGTAGCTGAAGACGGTCGCGCCCTCGCCGACCCATTCCCAGAGCGGCGTGGCGCCGCCGAGCTTCGCATTCCCGACGAGCTGCCCTTCGTCGAGCTTGCGTGCGGTGAAGCAGATTGGGCAGACGAGCAGCTCGCCGCCGTTGTCCGCGTACTGCTGGAAGAGGCGGGCGAGCGGCGGGCAGCCCTCGCACGCGGTCGCCTCCGCGAAGCCCGGAAGGGCGAGACGCACGGCTTCCTTGGTGAGAAACATCGTCACCTGCTTGCCCTGTTCCGCCGCCGCGCCCCCGACGAGGAACGCCACCGTGACGCGCTCGGCGTCCTCGAGGCCCGTTGCGAGATTGATGACGACTTTACTGTCGCCGGCCATGCTCTACCTCCCTGGTTTGAATGCCTTTACGGTCGTGCCGCGGGCGCCGTACTTCTCGGCCTTGCGGCGTGTGTCCTCGAACGCCGAGCGCGCGTACGTCTCGACGAGGTCTCCGGTCTCGATTCGCTCGAACCCGATCCGTGTGAGGAGCTTCTCGTACTCCGCTTCCAGCAGAGCCCCGGCAATTCAGCCGGTCCAGAGGTCGATCTTCCGCTTGCCTTCCTCGCTGACCGGGTTCTGGATTGTCACGTCGGCGATCTGGATGCGTCCGCCGGGCTTGAGCACGCGATAGATCTCCGAGAAGACGGCGTCCTTGTC
>JACCWU010000165.1 GCA_013697465.1 Actinomycetota bacterium
GCTGCGAGCAGCCTGCGTGGCAGATCCGGACGCTCGGTCGCGAGCGGCGGTGCGCCTTTTCCGATCGCAAGCGCCACTTCCTGGAGCGGCATGCCCCAGAACGGATGCCTACCGGCGAGCGCCTCCCAGAGGAGAACTCCTGCTGCCCAGACATCGCTCGCCGGCGTGGCCTCCTCGCCCGCGAGCCGCTCGGGCGCGATGTACGCGAGCGTCCCGGGGACGTCGCCGACTGCGGTGAGGGTGTCGGCTCCGTCGAACTGTGCCAACCCGAAGTCGAGCAGACGGACGGCGATGCCCTCGCGGTGCTCGAGCAGGACGTTCGACGGCTTGACGTCGCGGTGCACGATCCCCATCCGGTGGGCGTGGGCCAGCGCGTCGAGGATCTGGGCTCCGATCTCGGCCGAGTCGCGGTCGGAGACGTCGTCTGCGCGGAGCGCCTCCCGCACGGTGCGCCCAGGGACGTATTCGTAGGCGATGTAGACGTGGCTTCCGTCGTGTCCGACGTCGTATGCCCGCACGCAGCGCTCGTGGCGCAGCCGGCGAGCTGCGTGCGCCTCGCGCTCCGCGCGCGCAGCGGCCTTTCCTTCCCGGGGGACGATCTTGAGTGCGATGTCGAGACCGGTCTCGGCGTCTTGGACGAGCCACACCGAGCCGTTCCCACCGCTGCCGAGCGGTCTCACGGCACGGTAGCGGCCGAGCACGAGCTCTCGGGTCGGAAGGGCGTGGGCGAGCGAGGACACCGTTGACGGCCCTGTTGGCCGCTCTTCCTCGAACTCCTCTCCGCCTGTGCGCTCCTGGCCGTCGTTTACAGTGGCGGGCGGACCGCGACTGTGAGCACGCGTGACGAAGACATCCTCGATTTCGACTTCTTCGACGAGGAGGAGCCGCCGTCGTGGGAAGACCCCGAGGAGCGCAAGCCGGGACCGCCGCGCGGGCGCGGACCACGGCCGCCCCGCTCGAGATTTCGCAAGCCCGGGAACCTCACCCCTCTCCTCCGGCTCGTAGCGCTCATCGGGCTCGCGATACTCGTCGTCGTCCTGCTCGCCGTGTGGGTTGAGGGGTGTGCGTCCGACCGGAAGCGGGACCGGTACTCGAGCTACACGAACGAGATCGGCACGATCGGCAACGCGTCGGCTCAGCTGGGCGAGCAAGTGGTGACCACGCTGACGGCGGTCGGGTTGAAGCAAGAGGAGCTCGACGCAAGGCTTGGCGGCTACGTCCAGAAAGCCGAGGCGCAGATGCAGCAGGCCGAGGATCTCGATGCGCCGGGGCCGCTGCACGACGCGAACGAAGGGGCGGTCGAAGCGCTCGAGCTCCGCGCTATCGGGCTTCGCGGGCTGCGCACGACGTTTCAAGAGGCGACGGACGCGACGGATGCCGCGGAGGTCGGGATCCGGCTCGCGGCCCAGATGCGGCGCCTACAGGCGAGCGACGTTGTGTGGGCCGATCTCTTCAGGGCGCCGACGCAAGCCGTGCTCGCCGAGGAGGGGATCGCAGGAGTGCAGGTGCCGTCCTCCGAGTTCGTGCCGACGGACGACCTCACGACCCCGGGAGCGCTCGCGGCGGTCTGGCGACGCATCCAGGGCGCTGCGACCGGCGGGACTCCGATCGGCCTGCACGGAAGCCAGATCACGTACGTCAAGGCGCTTCCGAGCGATCAGTTGCTGTCGACGACGACCGAGACGACGATCCTGCTCTCGACGCAGCTCGCGTTCGAGGTGGGCGTCGAGGACTCGGGCGACAGCCAGGAGGTCAGGATCAAGGTGACGTTGACGATCCCGAAGCAGCCCGAGCCGATCGTGAAGACCATGACGATTCCGATCATCGACCCCGGTGAGACGAAGGCCGTGACGTTCAAGGTCGGAGGGCTCGTCCCCATCGGCGAGCAGACCGTGGTGAGGGTCGACGTGGATCCCGTTCCCGGCGAGACCCGCACGGATAACAACTCGTACGAGTATCCGGTCATCTTCTCCCTCTAGAGACTCGTGGAGGCGTCCCTTGCGGTGGCGATTGCGGCTGGCGCGGCGGCGCTGCTGGCGCTGTTGTCGGCTGCCGTCCTCTGGCGCCGGACCGCGCGGATGCAGGCTGCCCAGTCGCTCGTCGTCGGGAGCGGTCGCCAGGACCTGCTCGACTTCGCCGTCTCGCTGCAGGGCCGGATCGACGATCTCCAAGGAGCCGTCGACGAGGTCGCGGCCGGGCTCTCGCGGGTCGACCGGCGTGTGGACGGCTCGGTCACGAACACGGCCGTCGTCCGCTATGACGCGTACGAGGGGACGGGCGGGCAGCAGTCGGCCTCCCTCGCCTTGCTCGACTCCACCCGCACGGGAACTGTCGTGACGGCGATCCAGGGTCGCGACTACGCGCGTATCTACGTCAAGGATCTCGATCGAGGGCGCTCGTCGGTGGCGCTCTCTCCGGAGGAGCAGGAGGCCGTCGAGCGCGCGATGTCGCGCTAAGCATCTAGGCTCAGGCGGCAGCCGCTGCGGCAGCACCGATCCCCGGGAGGTACTGCCTCCACACGTCCGGAATCGTCTCGGTCGTCAAGCGGATGAAGAGCACGGGAGTCGGAGGCCGGGGGACGGTGCGAAGGCTCATGCTCGTCTCCTCGAGCAGCCGGTCCCCCTTGCGATGGTTGCAGGGCGCGCACGAGGCGACGACGTTCTCCCAAACGGACGTGCCCCCACGCGAGCGTGGGACGATGTGGTCGAGGGTGAGCCGGTTGCTCCCGGTCCCGCAATATGCGCAAGCCCAGCCGTCCCGCGCGAAGAGGACACGTCGCGAGATTCGGCGGGTCACCGCGCGGGGAACCCTCACGTACGTCACGAGGCGGATCACGTGCGGCCGCCGAAACTGCGCGCACGCCGAGCGCAGCGGGCGCTCGTGCGACTCGATGATCTCCGCGCGCTGTTTCCAGACGAGCACGTGGGCACGGCGGAGCGAACAGACGTTCAACGGCTCGTAGCTCGCATTGAGGACGAGGACGCGCTCCACTGCGCGCGCAGCGTAGCACCAGCACCGCGGCGTTTCAGCCTGCGAAACGCCTGCAAGCACGGCACGTCAGCGCCATGTGAACAGAAGCGCTCCGGCCGCGAAGCCGCCGCGCATTCTCGCGTGCTGGGCGGGATAGCATCGGACGCCCGTGAAGCACGAGAAGCGCATCGAGATCCGCTGGCGCGACGTCGACGCCTATCTCCACGTGAACAACGCGGTCTACGCGACCTATCTCGAGGAGTGCCGCGACGAATGGCTCTCGAAGGCACTCGAGGGAGTTGGTGACGAGTGGGACTTCGTCCTCGCGCGCGTGGCGATCGACTTCCGGCGTGAGCTCAAGCTCGAGGACGAATGGGTCGTCGCCTCGTGCCGGCTCGCGCGCATCGGCACGTCCAGCCTGACCTTGCGCGAGGAGATTCGAGCTGACGAGGGCTGGCTCTCGGCGGAGTCCGAGGCCGTTCTCGTCGCGAGGAACCGCGAGGCCGGCGGCTCGCGGCCACTGGCAGATGCCGAACGGGCCGCACTCGAACGGGTTCAGTAGTCTCCCGCCCCGTGATCGTCCCTGAGCTTCCAGAAGACATCCGAGAGCTCAAGGAGCGTGTCGGCGCGTTCGTCGAGCAGGAGGTCTACCCACTAGAGGCGATCATCGCGGAGCGTGGCTCGATCGACCCCGGCGAGCTCGACGAGCTTCGGCGCAAGGCGAGGGACGCGGGCTTCGCGATGCTCAACATGCCTCCCGAGCACGGCGGGCGCGACCTTTCGATGCTCGGCCAGGTGGCGCTCGAGGAGGAGTCCGGTAAGGCGACGAACGGACTCGGATTTGCCGTGGTCGATCGCGGGCCGCGTGAGCTGCTCGAGATCGCGACTCCGGAGCAGGTGGACCGTTTCGTCGCTCCGATCGCCCGCGGCGAGTACCGCGAGGCGTGGGCGCTGACCGAGCCAGGCGCGGGATCGGATCTCGCCGGGCTGCAGGCGACCGCCGTCCGGGACGGAGACGACTGGGTGCTGAACGGCGAGAAGTGGTTCGTGACGAGCGAGGGCGACCCCGGCTTCTACATCGTGCTCGCGGTCGCCGAGGGCGACCAGACCCTCTTCATCGTCGAGCCGGATGCGCCCGGACTCGAGATCGTGCGCACGCCGCGGTTCCTCCACGACCCGTACATCGACCACCACCCGGAGATCGTCTTTCGAGACTGCCGCGTGCCCGAGTCGAGCCGCGTGCCCGCGAGCGGCGACGAGGGCGCGAAGGAGTGGATCCTCGTCGAGCGACTCTTCATCGCCGCGCGCTGCTGCGGCGCCGCCAAGCGTCTTCTCGACGAGGCGAGCGCGTGGGCTCAGGGACGCGAGGCGTTCGGCTCCCCGCTCTCCGAGCACCAGGGTGTCGCGTTCCCCCTCGCCGACTCGCTGACGGAGCTGCTCGCGGCTCGCCTCCTGACGTACCACGCGGCGCACGCGTTCGACACGCTCGCCGACCGCAAGATCGTCCACGGGAAGGTGGCGATGGCCAAGCTCTTCGCCTCGGAGATGGCGGGACGCGCGGCCGACCGCGCCCTCCAGGTCTTCGGCGGCCGCGGGTACATGGTCGAGAACCCGGCCGCGCGCTTCTACCGCGAGCTCCGCGTCGACCGAATCTGGGAGGGAACGAGCGAGATCCAGCGGCTCGTGATCGCGCGCGGGCTCTTCAAGCGGGGCGCCGCTCCGTATCTGGGCTAGCTGAGAGCTCGTCTGGCACGGAAGAGCTCCGAAGCCTTCTGCGCCAAGTTACAAGTTGCAACTTGCGCGGCGCCTTCCCACTCCGAGAGCGGCACGGCAGCCAAGTTGCAAGTTGTAACTTGGGCCCGGTCTCAGGTGACGGATCGCCTAGGCGGTGGCGTACTTGAAGCGTCACCGACTCGGAGGTCATACATGAAGACCCGTCTTCTGATCGCTGTTCCCGCCCTTCTCGCCGTCGTCGCGCTTTCCGGCGCACTCAGTCCCCCGGAAGCTGCCGTGGCTCAGCAGCCCGCTACGTCGGATCAGGACTCCGTGACCGTCACCGGAACCGGAACGGTCAATGCAGTCCCGGACGAGGCGCAGATGAGCTTCGGCGTGGAGAGTCGCGGGCGGACCGCCCAGGCGGCAATGGCGGCGAACGCGACCGCGATGGAGAAGCTGGTCGCTGCGCTTCGACGCGCGGGCGCGCGTGAGATCGCGACCCAGTGGGTGAGCGTCTGGCCTGTCATGCGCGAGGAAGGCGTCATAGACGGCTACTCGGCTCAGAACAGCGTGTCCGCGACGATCGGCGCCACCCGCGCGGGCGAGCTCATCGATGCCGCCGCCGAGGCCGGCGCGAATCAAATCTCCGGTCCCGGCCTCAGCTCGAGCAATGCCGAGAAGCTGTACCTCGACGCCTTGGCCAAGGCAGTCGTGGACGCGCGCGAGCGCGCAGAGGTTCTCGCGAAGGCCGCAGGGCGTTCGCTGGGCGAGATCTCGTCGATGACCGAGAGCGGTGGCTCGGAGCCGCCGATCCTCTACCGCGAAGCCGCCGACGCCGCTTCCTCGACGCCTATCGTCCCCGGACAGCAGGAGACGATGGCGACCGTCAGCGTCACCTTCGACCTCCGCTGAGCAGGTGACAACGGAAGGGTCAGGCTCCCTGCGGATCTAAAGGGAGCTTGACCCTCGCCGTTCGTCCTTCCGATCGCATCGGGAAGATGGCGCCGTGTCCCAGCTCGAGCCCGATCGCACCACCCGCGTCTCGACGCTGGAGCTCTTCTTCGACCTCGTCTTCGTCTTCACGCTCACCCAGCTGACCGCAGTGCTCGTTGACCGCGGCAGCGTGACCGCGATCGCAGAGGTGGCCGTCATGTTCGCCGTGATCTGGTGGATGTACGACGGGTACGCGTGGCTGACGAACGCGATCGCGACCGACCACGTCCGGCATCGCCTTCTCCTGATCGGCGGCATGGGTGCGTTCCTCGTCGTCGCGCTCGCCGTCCCCGCCGGGTACGAGGGAAAGGGGTTCGCGTTCGGCATCGCGTATCTGGCCGTGGTGATTCTCCACGCCGGGATGTACCTGCGCGGGACGTCGCTGTCGGAGATGAGGGCGATTCTGAGGCTGGTTCCGTTCAATCTCGCGGCGGCGGGGCTCGTTCTCGTCGGCGGTGCTTTCGGCGGGGACGTTCAGTGGCTCGCCTGGGCACTTGCGGCCGCCCTGCTCTGGGTCACGCCGTGGTTCACATCGACGGAAGGCTTCGTCATCGCGCCGGAGCACTTCGTCGAACGCCACGGCCTCGTCGTCATCGTCGCCCTCGGTGAGTCCATCGTCGTCATCGGCGCCGCCGCCAACCTCGAGCTCGATGCGGGCCTTGTGCTCGTCGTGCTCTTGGCGCTCGCGCTGAGTGCCTCGCTCTGGTGGCTGTACTTCTCCGACGAGGGAGCGGTCGAACGCGCGATGCAGACCACGCCGTCTGAGCGGCGGCCCCGGCTCGCCTTGACCGCCTTCGGCTACTGGCACTACGGCTTGCTGCTCGGGGTCGTCGCAGTGGCGGCCGGTCTCAAGAAGGCGGTCGGCAATGCGTATGACCCACTCGATTCGCCGATCGCCATCGAGCTGGCCGCAGGTGTCGCACTGTTCGTGGCCTGCGAGGTCGGTTTTCGGCGAACGCTGGGGATCGGGCGGGGCGAGATCAGGCTCGCTGCCGCGGGCGGGGCGCTCCTGACGATTCCGCTCGGTACCGAGCTCGCCGCGACTGCTCAGGTGGGAGCCCTGGCGGCGATCGTTGCGATCACGCTCGCCGCCGAGG
>JACCWU010000189.1 GCA_013697465.1 Actinomycetota bacterium
CCGGTGTGCTCATCCCCTTCATCGGCGCGCCGAACGTGCTCTACGTCGACGCGGCGACTTACTTCCTCGCCTTCGTCCTGGTGCTGGTCTTCGTGCCGCGGCGCAAGCCGCTCGCCGCGCTGGTCGAGCACGAGCACGGAGTTCTCGCGGGAGTTCGCTTTGTCATTCGCGACAAGCTGCTCGCACCGCTCGCTGCCACGGTCGTCGGATTCGGCTTCCTCGGTGCCGGAATGTCGGCCGGGCTTCCGTTCTACGCCTTCGCCGAGTTCGACGGTGACGCCCGCATCGCCGGGCTCTTCTACGCTGCGCTCGGCGCTGGAGCTCTCGTCGGGAGCCTGGCTGCGGTGATCCTCGTGCGCAGGTTCTCACCGCTCCGTCTCGCCGGATTCGGGGCGCTCGCATTCGTGGTGCCGGTGTGGGTGCTGCCCTTCCTCCCTCCATGGCCGGTCGTGTTCGTCGCCTTGTTCGTCGCCACGTTCTTCACGCCGCTCATCAACGGGCCGATCATGGCGGTCCTCACCGCGCGGACCCCCGACGCGTTGCGGGCGAAGGTCATCACCGCGGTCATTTCGATCAACACGCTCGCTGCTCCGCTCGGCTTCCTCCTGGCCGGGCAGGTCCTCGAGCACTGGGGCATTGGTCCCCTGTTCACCATGGTCGTCGCGGGCATGACGTGGGTCGTGGTCGTCTTCGCCGCGATCGTGCTTCGCCATCGCGACGCGGATCTCGTGGCCGAGCCGGCCGTCTGAGCGAGCGCTGCGCCCAGCCACCTGCAGGCAGGTCCGCAGGGCATTCACGTAAGTAGATCCCATTCCTCACCAACGCTCGAGGCGCGCTCGAGGTGGCGGCTACCCTAGCCCGGTGCGGGTGTTCAAGACCACGGATCAATACGCGCCCATGGGCGACCAGCCGACGGCGATCGAGGAGATCGCCGCGTCGGTCGAGGTGGGCAACCGCTTCCAGACCATTCTCGGCGCGACGGGGACCGGCAAGACGGCGACGATGGCCTGGACGATCGAGAAGCTCCAGCGGCCCGCGCTCGTCATCGCGCACAACAAGACGCTCGCCGCCCAGCTCTGCAACGAGTTCCGGGAGTTCTTCCCGGAGAACGCGGTCGAGTACTTCGTCTCCTACTACGACTACTACCAGCCCGAGGCGTACATCCCGCAGGCCGACCTCTACATCGAGAAGGACTCGTCCCGGAACGACGATATCGCGCGACTTCGGCTCTCGGCGACCGCCTCGCTGCTCACCCGCCGCGACGTTGTGGTCGTCGCGTCGGTCTCGTGCATCTACGGCCTCGGCTCGCCGGACGAGTGGCGCGAGCGCATGCTGCTCGTCGAGGTGGGGGAGGAGCACGACCGCGATGCGCTGCTCCGCAAGCTCATCGACAGCCAGTACGTCCGCAACGACACCGTGCTCGGACGCGGTCGCTTCCGGGTCAAGGGCGACATCGTCGAGGTGCAGCCGGCGAACGGCGAAACGGCCTACCGGATCTCGTTCTTCGGAGACACGGTGGAGCTGATCACGCACTTCGACCCGCTGACGGGAGAGGTCTACGCGAAGCTCGACAACCTCGCGATCTGGCCTGCGACCGAGTACATCACCTCGCGCCCGACGGTCGAGCGCGCGGTCGACGAGATCCGCGCGGAGCTCGAGCAGCAGGTTGCCGCGTTCGAGGCGGACGGTCGCATGCTCGAGGCGCACCGCATCCGCCAGCGGACCGAGTACGACATGGAGATGCTGAAAGAGCTCGGCTTCTGCAACGGGATCGAGAACTACTCGCGCGTCCTCGAGGGGCGTCCCGGAGGCTCGCATCCGTTCACGCTCATCGACTACTTCCCCGACGACTTCGTCATCTTCGTCGACGAGTCCCACCAGACCGTGCCGCAGCTCGGCGGAATGTACGAAGGCGACCGTTCGCGCAAGCAGACGCTCGTGGACTACGGCTTCCGGCTGCCCTCGGCGCTCGACAACCGGCCGCTCCGGTTCGACGAGTTCCTCGCCAAGGTGCCGCAGCTCGTGTTCGTGTCGGCGACGCCCGGCGCGTTCGAGCTCTCGCGTTCCTCGGTCATCGCGGAGCAGCTGATCCGGCCCACAGGCGTCGTCGACCCCGAGGTGGAGCTGCGCGCGACGCGCAACCAGATCGACGACCTGATGAACGAGATCCGGCGGCGCGAGGAAGTCGGCGAGCGCGTCCTCGTGACGACGCTGACGAAGAAGATGGCCGAGGACCTGACCGACTACCTGCTCGAGGCGGGCATCCGGGCGCGCTACCTGCACTCCGAGATCGACACCCTCCAGCGGATCGCGATCATCCGCGAGCTCCGCCTCGGCGAGTACGACGTCCTCGTGGGAGTGAACCTCCTGCGCGAGGGGCTCGACCTGCCGGAGGTCTCGCTCGTCGCCGTTCTCGACGCCGACAAGGAGGGCTTCCTGCGCGGCAAGACCTCTCTCATCCAGACGATTGGCCGCGCCGCGCGCCATATCAACGGCAGGGTGCTCCTCTACGGCGACAAGGTGACGGAGGCGATCCAGGGTGCGCTGGAGGAGACGAACCGCCGCCGCGAGGTCCAGCTCGCCTACAACACCGAGCACGGGATCACTCCCGCGTCGATCGTGAAGGGCGTGTCCGACATCGCCGAGCTCCTCGCGCTCGAGTCCCCGAACGTGCCTTCCCGACGGCGGCGCGGCAAGGTCGACGTCGAGGGGCTCGCGCCCGACGAGCTCGAGAAGCTCGTCGTCACCCTCGAGGAGGAGATGTACCTCGCCGCCGAGGAGCTCCGCTTCGAGTACGCGGCCAAGCTCCGCGACGAGATCAAGGAGCTAAGGCGCGAGCTGATGGCGTTCGCCGAGGCCTGACCCGCATAGGATCGGCGGCGTGGAGCACCGCCGCGCCTGGATCCCGCTGGCCGACGGAACACGCCTCGCCGCCCGGCTCTGGGTCCCGGACGAGCGGCCCGCGGCGGTCCTGCTCGAGGCGTTGCCGTACCGGATGGACGACCTCACGTCGTCGTACGCATCGGAGTACGAACGGCTGTGCCGGGAGGGAGGCTTCGCGGTCGCGCGGGTCGATCTTCGCGGCACCGGCTCGTCGGAGGGGATCGCGGTCGACGAGTACCCGCCCCAGGAGCAGGCCGACCTCGCCGAGGCGATCGCCTGGCTCGCGGAGCAGGAGTGGTCGAGCGGGCGGGTGGGGATGTACGGCACGTCGTACTCCGGCTTCAACTCGATCCAGATGGCGATCGAGAGACCGCCGGCGCTCGGCGCGATCTGCGCCATCTACGCGACCGACGACCGCTACGCGGACGACGTCCACTACACGGGCGGGGCACTGCGGGCGATCGATCTCGTCGACTACGTCCTGTACATGGCCGCGCTCACGGTGCTCCCGCCGGTGCCGTCGGTGTTCGGAGAGGCGTGGCGCGACGAGTGGCTGCGGCGCATCGAGAGCTCGGAGCCGTGGCTGCTGCGCTGGCTCGAGGAGCAGGTGGACGGCCCGTACTGGCGGCACGGCTCGCTGCGGCCGGGCTACGGGCGGATCGCGTGCCCAACGATGCTCGTCGGAGGCTGGGCCGACGGCTACCGCAACAACACCTTCCGCACATTCGAGGCGCTCCAGTGCCCGAAGCGGCTGCTCGTCGGACCGTGGAGCCACATGTCGACGGCGATGTCGCTCCCCGGGCCCCACATCGACCTCGTCCCGGAGCTCGTCCGCTGGTTCGGTCGGTGGCTACGCGACGAGGGGAACGGCGTCGACGCCGAGCCGCCGATCCAGGTCTTCGTACGCAGGTCGACTCGCCCGGAGCCCGATCTCGCGGAGGTGCGAGGAAGCTGGCGCTCCGAGCCGGGGTGGCCGCTCGATCGGGCTCGGACACAGGTGCTCCGCCCCGAGCCGGCTGAAGGCTCGGACGAGCTCGAGATACGGGGCGACCTAGGGACGAGCGCCTGGATCTCGTGTGCCGGCCGCCTCCCCTGGGGCCAGCCGAGCGACCAGCGCGAGGACGACGCGCGCTCGCTCACCTACGACTGGGAGCCGCTCGACGCGGAGCTCGAGATCCTCGGGCATCCAGCGCTCGCCGCGACGGTCGTCTCGTCGGCACCCGTCGCTTTCGTCTCCGCGAAGCTCTGCGACGTCTTCCCGGACGGAACGTCGGCACTCGTCGCCCGCGGGATCCTCAACCTCGCGCAGCGCACGTCGTCAGTGGAGCCGGAGCCGCTCGAGCTCGGTGCCGCGGCGACCGTGACCGTCGAGCTGGACGCGACCTCGTGGGTCTTCGAGGCAGGCCACCGGATCCGGCTCTCGCTCGCCGGCGCCGACTGGCCGAACATCTGGCCGCCGCCGACGCCGGGCACTCTCACCTTCGACCGCGCGGCGCTCGCGCTCTCTTTGCCCGTAGTCGCGGGGGAGCCTCCCGTGGCGGAGCCTCCTGAGTTCACCTCGTCTCCGGGAACCGACGCGCACGCGTCCGAGCCCGCGGGCGAACAGCCGCCGACGCTGTGGCGGATCGAGCGCGATGTGCTCGGCCGCGAGACGCGGGCGGTCGTCTCGCACGGCTCGAGCTACGAAGGTAAGGAGGGCGCGCGGATCGACGAGCGCTACGAAGGTGCCGTGGGCGTCTCGACGGTGGATCCCGGCGCCGCATGGGCCCGCGCGACCTGCCGCTACGTGATCCGCTGGCCGGAGGCCGACTGTGCGACCGAGGCTCGCCTCGACCTGCGCTCGGACGCGGAGGCGTACCACGTCGTCGTGGACGTCATGGCCGAGGAGCTCGGCGACGACGTGACGACGGGCATCGGCCGTCGCGAGCGACGTTTCGAACGGACGATCCCGCGCCGGCTGCAATAGCCGCCGCAGCCTGCCGATCCTCGTCTACCACTCTTCCGCGAGGATGCACGCCGCCCTGTGGCAATGGGCGCCGCGCAGCTCCGGATCGTTCGTCTTGCATGCATCGATCGCGACCGGGCAGCGCGGATGGAAACGGCAGCCAGACGGGACCTCGATCGGGTTCGGAGTCTCGCCGCGCAGCACCTGGGCGGTGACGCGCTTGCGGGGATCCTTACGTGGCACGACCGAGAGCAGCGCCTTCGTGTACGGGTGACGCGGCCTCTCGATGACGTCTCGTGCTCGGCCCTCCTCGACGATGCGGCCCAGATACATGACGCAGATGCGATCGGCGAACCGGGCGGCCGTCGACAGGTCGTGGGTGATCATGAGCACTGCGAGGCCTCGTCGGCGAAGCTCGTCGAGGATCGCGAGGATGCCGGCCCGGACCGAGACGTCGAGCATCGAGACGGGCTCGTCCACGACGAGGAGCTCCGGCTCGAGCACGAGGCTGGCCGCGATCGCGACTCGCTGCCGCTGCCCTCCGGAGAGCTCGTGGGGGAACCGATCGACGAAGAGCTCCGCGGGAGCGAGCCCGACACGCTCGAGCGCGTGAACGACGCGGTCATGCCTGTCGGCGCGTGACCCGATCCCGTGGATGACGAGAGGCTCTGCGACGGTCGTGGAAACACGGAACCGGGGGTCGAGGGATTCGTACGGATCCTGGTAGATGATCTGCATGCGGCGGCGCAGCCGTCGCATGCCGCTGCGCGAGAGGGTGGTGACCTCGTTGCCGTCGAACCGCACGCTGCCCCCCTCGGACTCGACGAGCCGGAGGATCGCCTGGGCAGTCGAGGTCTTGCCACAGCCCGACTCGCCCACGAGCGCGACCATCTCGCCGCTCGCTACGGAGAGCGACACTCCGGACACCGCATGCACGTGCCGCTGTGCGCGGCGGAGGAGCGCGCCGCTCAGCCCTCGCGGAACGCGGTAGCGGACGACCAGGTCCTCGACCTCGAGCAGCGGGCGGCCGTTGGTCGTGGCGTTGGTCATGTCACGACCGCCAGGGTCTCGGCGAAGTGGCACGCGCTGACGTGACCCTTGCCGACGGTCCTCAGCTCGGGACGCTCCGAGACGCACCGCCCCTCGGCCCGGTAACAGCGTGGCGCGAACGGGCACCCCTGGATCTCGTGGTCGAGCCGAGGCGGAACGCCGGGAATCGAGACGACGTCGTCCCGGGACTCGAGGTCGGGGGTGGCTGCCCAGAGCAGCCGCGTGTACGGGTGGCGTGTCTCGTGATAGAGCGCGTCCGTCGGTCCCTGCTCCACGATCTTGCCCGCATACATCACGGCGGCGTGCGTACACGTCTGGGCGACGATGGGCAGGTCGTGGGTGACGAGGACCAGGGCCAGGCCGAGCTCGTTCGACAGGTGCGTGAGGAGCTCGAGGATCTGCGCCTGCACCATCACGTCGAGCGCCGTCGTCGGTTCGTCGGCGAGCAGGATGCGCGGGTTGCAGGCGAGCGCCATCGCGATGGCGGCACGCTGGCGCATTCCTCCGGACAGCTCGTGTGGATAGCTCCTCGCCCGTTCCGGCGCGATTCCAACCGTTACGAGGAGCTCGCGGACGCGGCTTGCCGCCTCCTTCCCGGTCGCGACCCCGTGCAGCTCCATCGGCTCGGCGATCTGCCGGCCGATTCGCTTGACCGGGTCGAACGCGTTCATCGCGCCCTGGAAGACCATGGCGATGTCCTTCCAGCGGTGGGGCGAGATGGTCTGTTCTCCGCGCTCGAGCAGGTTGACGCCCTCGAGCAAGATTCGGCCGGAGACAGACGCAGTAGGCGGCAGCAATCCCATCAGCGCGAGGATCGTCGTGGTCTTGCCGCACCCCGACTCCCCGACCATGCCAAGCCTCGTTCCGTCGGCGACGGAGAAGGACACGCCCCGAACCGCGTGCAGCTTTCCGCCGTTCGGCAGGTCGAACCAGACGTTGAGGTCCTGGACCTCGAGGAGCGCGGGCATCATGGCGCTTGGCGCTCGGGCCGGCCGAGCACCCGGAAGCGCCGCACCGACAGGTGCCCGGTTCGCAGGCGCGGATTGAGCGCGTCTTCCATCGCCTGCCCGAGGATCGTGCAGGCGAGCACGACGAGCATGACGCAGATCCCGGGCGGGATGATCGCCCACCACGCTTCGTTGATCATGGCGTCGTCCGTGAACGCGTTCTCGATCAGGCGGCCCCACGAGATGTCGCTCGGATCGCCCAGTCCGAGGAACGTGATGAACGTCTCGGCAAAGATCGCGTACGCGATGAGGAGCACCGTGTTCGCGATCAAGAGCGGCGTCACCTGTGGCAGGACGTGGCGCAGGATCAGGCGGGAGTTTCCGGCGCCGAGCGCACGGGCGCGCTGGACGTAGACCCGCTCCCGGACGCTCTTCGTCTGCGCGCGGAGCAGGCGCGCGGTGAACGTCCAGTAGATGACTCCGATGATGATGACGATGTTCCAGGTGCTGCGGCCGAAGAGCGCCGCGAACACGATCATCAGCGGAATGTCGGGAATGACGAGGAAGTAGTCGGTGACGCGCATGAGTGCCACGTCGGTCTTCCCTCCGAAGAAGCCGGCGAGGATGCCGACGGTGCCCCCGATCAGCGCCGAGATCGCCGCGGCTGCAAAGCCGATAAGGAGCGACACCCTCGCCCCGGCGACGAGCATGGAGACCATGCTCGACCCGCCGCCGTCCGTGCCGAGCGGAAACTCCCGGCCCGGCGGCTCGAACACCTCGCCGACCTGTGCCTTCGGCTCGCCGTCGATCAGGAGCGGGCCCGCCACTGCCAGGAAGACGAAGAACGCCAGCACCGCCAGCGCGACAATGGCAGACCGGTTTCGGAGGATCGGTGAGGCGAGAGCACGCAACGCGAGCGAGCGGGTCGGAGGTGCGGCATCCGCAGGCGGGGCGCCGGTTTGAACGGGACTCATTGGCCGGCCCCCGGCCCATGAGCGTGGAGGGGTGTGGGGAACCGGAC
>JACCWU010000242.1 GCA_013697465.1 Actinomycetota bacterium
CCTCACGCAAGCGCCGGGGTAGACGACCTTCTCGCAATGGACGTCGCAGTGGCGGCACTCGACCTCGTCCTGGGCTCGGAGAGGTATCCCGACCGGCGCCGCCGTTTCGCTCATGGGCCGGCCTCCGGGCCATGAGCGTGGAGGGCTGTGGGGAACCGGGAGGTTCCCCACGCTCTCAAAAAGAAGGGGGCACACGGGGGAAACATGGTTTCCCCCGTGAACGCGAGCCGGAGGCGAGCATTGCTCATATGCCGATTGTGTGCCTCGGCGCTATGCCGCCGCAAGTCTTGACAAATCGGCAGTTTTCAGGCAATGGCGACGCCGGGCGGGCGGATAGGCTAGGCCGCCTGTGATCCGGAAGCTCCTCTTCGGCTCGCTCGGGCTCGCCCCGATCGCGATCGCGCTGCACTATCTGGCGGACCTTCCCCAGACGACGGAGTTCGTGCTGGCGGCGGCGGCTCTCATCCCGCTGGCCTGGATCATCGGCGAGGCGACCGAGCACGCGGCCGAGCACACAGGTCCCGGAATCGGGGGCTTCTTGAATGCCACGTTCGGCAACGCGCCCGAGTTGATCATCGCGCTGATCGCCCTGAACGAAGGGTTGAACGAGGTCGTGCGCGGCTCCCTGACGGGAAGCGTCGTCTCGAATCTCCTGCTGGTGCTCGGCGCAGCGCTCGTCGCCGGAGGACGCGGGACTCTCGACCGCTACTCGAGCTTCCTTGCGTTCGGCTTGCTCGCCGCCGCGACGGTCGTGTTCCTGATTCCCGCGATTCCCGGTTGGGACGGCGATCCCGAGCGCCGTCGGCTGGCGGTGCTCGCAGTGCCCGTTGCGATCGTGCTCCTCGTCCTGTACGTCGGGGTGACCTGGTACTCGCTCCGGCGGCACAGCGCGCTGCACGTTGCGAGCGACGAGGAGATCATGGCCTGGTCACTGCGCCTCTCGCTCTTCGCGCTCGGCCTGGCCACGATCGCGACGGCCTTCGTCGCGGAGATCCTCGTGGGATCGCTCGAGGCGTTCGCGGACAAGGCGGGTCTCTCCGAGTTCTTCGTCGCCGCCGTGGTGGTCGCGATCGTGGGCAACGCAGCGGAGCACGGGGGCGCGGTCGTGGTCGCCTACCGGGGGAAGATCGCGCTTGCCGGGGAGATCGCACTCGCATCGGCGGCACAGGTGGCGGTCTTCCTCATCCCCGCCGTGATGCTCATCTCCTGGATCATCGATCCCCTCGCGCTCTCGTTCCGTCCGGTCGAGATCGGGGCGCTCGCCGCGGCCACCGTTTTCACCGCGCTCGTCCTCTGGAAGGGTCAGTCGAGCCGCCTCCGGGGGATACTGCTCCTCCTCGGTTACGTCGCCGTCGTCGTCGCGTTCTTTGTGGCCGGGGATCGCTGAGCAGCCAAGCGCATTCGTAAAGATCGTTTGAAGTCGCGTTTCCGGACTTTCGGCGATCGGGTACACCTGTTGGATGAGAGTTGCGCTCATCGCAGTGCTGGTCGCGTGCGCGTTCGGTTTCGGCGCCCGAGGTGCGGAGGCCGCGCCAAGCGTCCGCTTCGGGATCCAGGACGACGCGTGGCTCGAGTTCGGTCCGGGAACGCTCGCCCAGCGCGTCGCGGAGCTCGACCGGCTCGGTCTCGACATCGTGCGCGTGACCGTCTACTGGAACCGGACCGAGCCGGCGCCGGGCCGCTTCGACTGGCGCCGGTCCGATCGACTCCTGCGCGCGCTCCATACGCGCGGGCTGGCGCCCCTCGTGACGCTCTGGGGAACTCCGGGCTGGGCGTCCGAGGGCGGGCCGCCGAACGCCGTCCCGCTCCGGGGCGCCGACTTCTCGCGTTTCGCCCAGGCCGCCGCAACCCGCTACCCGTACGTCCGGAACTGGACCATGTGGAACGAGCCGAACAAGATCGCCTGGCTCAACCCCGTCTCGCCGCGTGCGTATGTGACGCAGATCCTCAACCCCGGCTATCAGGGGATCAAAGCGGCGAACCGCGCGGCGAGAGTCGCCGGGGGAGTGACGGGGCCGAGGGGCGGCAAGGGCGGAATGGCTCCCGTGGACTTCATCAGGGCGATGGATCGTGCAGGGGCGCGTCTCGACGCGTACGCGCACCATCCCTATCCCAGCTATCCGGGCGACACGCCGTACGCGGCGGGCGGGTGCGGTGACTGCAAGACGATCTCGATGGCGACCCTCGAGCGTCTGCTGCGCGAGGTCGGCAGGGCATTTCCGCGCGCCTCCATCTGGCTCACCGAGTACGCGTACCAGTCGGATCCGGACCCCTTCGGCGTCTCGCGCGAGCTGCAGGCACGCTACGTGGCCGAAGCGGCGCGGAGGGTGTTCGCCGCGCCCAGGGTCGAGATGCTGATCCACTACCTGTACCGCGACGAACCCGATCTGGGACGGTGGCAGAGCGGCCTCGAGACGGTGAACGGCGACGCGAAACCGGCTCTCCAGGCGACCATGCTCCCGCTGGTGCAGGTCGCGCGCAAGGGGTCATCGACGTCGGTTTGGGGTCAAGTGAGACCAGGCGACGGCCCGCAGGGCTACGTCCTCCAGATCTGGGGCAATGGGCGCTGGACTTCGATCGGCGGCACGCGACTGACCTCCGGTCGCGGCTTTCTGTCGAGAACCGTTCCGGCCGCGAAGGGCTCGAAGCTGCGGCTCTGGTACCCGGCGCGCGGGCTTGCGAGCCCTATGCTCGTCGTGCGGTAGCGGTCGACTCCGAAAGTACGCCGGCGAGGATGTCCACGGCCTGCTCGATGTCGTCGTCGGTGATGCCGAGGTGCGTCACCGCGCGCATGACCGTCGGGTGGATCGTCGACGACAGACCGAGGCCGCGGTCACGGAGGCGGTCGAGCGCCTCGGCGCGCTCGATGCCCAGCGGTGCGACGTCGATCTGGACGAAGTTCGTCTCGACCTGCTCGAGGTCGATCGCGATGCCGGCGGCAGCGAACCCCGCGGCGAGACGACCTGCCCGCGCATGGTCGTCCGCCAAGCGCTCCACGTGGTTGTCGAGGGCGTAGATCCCGGCCGCCGCCACGACTCCGGATTGCCGCATCGCTCCTCCGAAGAGATGCTTCTCGCGCCACGCGCGCTCGATCAGCTCGTACGAGCCGGCGAGCAGCGCGCCGAGTGGGCATCCCAGGCCCTTCGACAGGCAGAGCGTCACGCTGTCGAAGCGCGCAGCAACGGCGGACGGCTCGACGCCGAGCGCGACTGAGGCATTGAGCACGCGCGCCCCGTCGAGATGCACCCGGAGCCCCAGCTCGCGTGCGGTCGCGACGAGCGCGTCCAGCTCGGCCAGTGGCCATACCCTCCCGCCGGCGTTGTTGTGTGTGTTCTCGAGCGAGAGGAGAGTCACACGCTGATCCGCGGCCTTCGTGCTCGGCGCGGTGGCGGCGCGTAGCTGGTCCGGCGAGATCCGTCCCGCGACTCCGGGAAGGCCGAGCGTCATGAGGCCCGCGTGCGCAGCTGCCCCTCCGTACTCGTAGACCAGGACGTGCGAGCTCTCCTCCGCGACGAGCACGTCTCCGGGCCGTCCGTGGAGCTTGAGGGCGACCTGGTTCGCCATGGTCGCCGTCGGCAGGAAGATCGCCGATTCCTGACCGAGCAGCGAGGCCACGCGCTCCTGTAGGGCCGTCGTGGTCGGGTCCTCGCGCTTCTGCTCGTCGCCCACGACAGCCTGCGCGATCGCCGCGCGCATGCCGAGAGTCGGCTGCGTGACGGTGTCGGAGCGGAGATCGATCACCGGAGGTCGGTCACCACCGCGGACGCTACCGTGCCACCGTGGATCTCGCGCTCCTCGAACGAACGCTCTCCGAGCGCGGTGAGCCGGCGTACCGCGCGCGCCAGGTGTGGGAGTGGGTCTCCCGCGGCGCGCCTTCGTACGACGAGATGACGACGTTGCCGAAGTCGCTCCGCTCCGTCCTCGGGGAGCACGTGCCCTTCTCGACGCTCGAGCTCGTCACCGAGCGCGAGTCGCGTGACGGGACGGTCAAGACGCTCTTCCGCACGCACGACGGCCATCCGGTGGAGGCGGTGCTCATGCGCTACCGAGACGGGCGCCGCTCCGTCTGCCTCTCCTCGCAGTCGGGTTGCCCGCTCACGTGCACGTTCTGCGCGACCGGGGCGATGCGGTTCGGCCGCAACCTGACGGCGTCCGAGATCCTCGACCAGGCCTTGCACTTCCGGCGGCTCGAGTCCGTGAACCACGTCGTGTACATGGGCATGGGCGAGCCGTTCTTGAACGTGGACGAGGTGCTGGCCTCCGCGCGCCATCTGCCCGAAATCGGAGTGACGCCCCGGCGAACGACGATCTCGACCGTCGGCTGGCTGCCGGGATTGCGCCGGTTCGTGGACGAGGTCGACTCACCAATCCGGCTCGCGCTCTCGCTTCACTCCGCGGACCCGGCGCTTCGGTCGGAGCTCATGCCCGTGAACGACCGTTACCCGCTCGTAGACGTCGTCGCCGAGTGCCTTCGCTACGTCGAGCTACGCCGGCGCAAGGTGTTCGTCGAGTACGTCATGCTCGCCGGAGTCAACGACTCGCCGATGCACGCGCGCGCCCTCGCCGCGCTCCTCGACCCGAAAGCGTTCAAGGTCAACCTCATTCCGTACAACCCGACCGGGGTGTTCGAGGGCTCCGCGCGCGGCGCGATCGAGGCGTTCAAGGCCGTTCTCGACCGGGCGCGGATTCCCGCCACCGTTCGCCTCACACGGGGGCGCGACATCGAGGCCGCATGCGGGCAGCTCGCGGCGAGCCCTCGCCAGTCGAGCGAGAAGCGCGACCCCGTGTCGTCCACCGCGTAGCCGATAGTTGTCGGCAGCCGGCGCGCGGCCGGCAGACGTCACGAGAGGAGCGACTCATGGGCTACGTGGTCTTGTGCGGGATCGTGCTGGTGATCGCGGCGATCACGCTCGGAGTCGCCCGCCAGATGCGCTCGAGCGAGGACCCGGAGGCCGTCCGCGCGGGGCAGATCGCCGTACTCGCCACCCTGGTCATCGCGCCGCTCTTCCTCGTTGTCTTCACCGTCGTCGAGTCGTTTCACAGCGTGCGAGCCGGCTATGTCGGCGTGATCTACCAGTTCGGGAACATCGTCGGCCAGACAGAGGCGGGCCTCGTCACGACGTGGCCGTGGCAGAACGTGCAGGAGGCCAACGTCCAGGTGCAGCGGGCGCAGTTCTCCGATCTCGACGCGTTCTCGGCCGAGACGCAGGATGTCTTCATCGTGACCACCCTCAACTACCGCGTAGATCCGGTGGCGATCCAGGACCTGTACCGAACCGTCGGCGCCAACTACTTCGAGAAGCTCGTGCCGACGCGGGTGAACCAGCTCTTCAAGGACGAGACGGTCAAGTACCGGACGGTCGAGATTGCGCCGAACCGCGAGAAGATCCGACGCGCTGTGCGCGTGAGTCTGTCGACCGAGCTCGCGCGGTACTCGATCGAGGTCGAGGACCTCCTGATCGACGACATCAAGTTCTCGCCAGAGTTCACGAAAGCGATCGAGGACAAGCAGATCGCGACGCAGCAGGCCCAGGCGGCGCAGAACCGCGTGCGGGAGGCGCGCTTCAAGGCGCAGCAGGTGATCGAGCAGGCTCAGGGCGAGGCGCGGGCGTACCGTGTCAAGAACCGAACGCTCACACCCCTCGTCGTGCAGCAGAATGCGATCGAGAAGCTGAACCCGAATGTGGAGGTGTTGATCCTGCCCAGCGGCTCGAACTTCCTGCTCCCCGCCGGGTTGCTCGCCGGAAAGAGCGGTGGCGGACCGTGAGGATGATCGCCTGGGCGCTCGTTCTCGTCGTCGTGATCGTGGTCGCGTACTTCCTGATCCCGTGGGCCATCCTGCAGATGGGCCGCCTTCGCGATCCTCGGGACAAGGGCCCCTTCGACGACGACAAATAGGTACGAGCGCCAGCGTGCCGAACGTGGACGGAGCACCGGCAGAGAGGGTCACCGGCATCGGAGGCGTCTTCTTCCGGGCGCACGACCGCAGGCGCTCGTCTCGTGGTACGCGGAGCATTTGGGCGTGCCCGTGAGCGAGGGCTATGCGATCTTTCCCGAG